>NZ_JAYMZR010000026.1:0-50728 GCF_035828615.1 Streptomyces sp. H27-D2
TGACGGGGCCGTCCGCGGCGGTCGCGGTCACGGTCGCCCGCGGCGCCCGTCCCCGCTGCCGACACCCCTGCCGCCGCTGCCCCGGGGGCCGGTCAGCCCTCGTCGGCCCGCATGCTCATCGGGCCGTAGATCTTGGCGCCGTCCTCGAACAGGACGACCTGCTCCGCGCCGCCCTCCAGCAGGTCCTTCCACACCTCACCGAGCCAGGACTCCGCGTCCCCCTGGGTGGTGAACTCCTCCGGCTCCACCGAGGGAGCCGTTTCGGTGCCATCGGCCTTCTCGATCCGCCACGTCCACGCCATGTCCGCCTCCTGAGTCCCGCCGACCGACTAATGCTGCAGGCAGCCTAACGGCCGGTGACAAGGTGGCCCGGCGCGCCGCCGCCGCCCGAACGCGAGACCATCGGGTCGTGGAACTGACTCTTCTCGGTACCGCGGCCCCCAGCGGGCTGCCCCGGCCCAGCTGCCCGTGCGCGGCCTGCGCGACCGCCGTCGGCGCCGAAGCGCGCGGCGCGACCTCGCTGCTCGTCGACGGCCTGCTGCTCCTCGACCTCACCCCCGGCCCCGCCTTCGCGGCGGCCCGCGCCGGCCGGTCGATCAGCGGCGTGCGAGCGCTGCTGCTGTCGCACCCGCACGACGGGCCCGCCGTCGAGTTCCCCGCCGGGCTGCCCGCGCCGGGGCGGGTGCCCGACGGCCGGGAGCTGGCGCTGCTCAGCGGCCACCGGGTGCGGGCGGTCTCGGTGGACGCCCCCGGCACCGGCTACGAGGTCACCGGGCCGCAGGGCGAGCGGCTGCTCTACCTGCCGCCCGGCTGCGCGCCCGCCGGGCTGCGGGCCGGATCGCCGCCGCGCGAGGGCGGCCCGTACGACATGGTGCTGCTCGACGTGCCCGGCCGGCCCGACGCGCTGGCCCTGCTGCGCGAGGTCGGCGCGGTGGACGCGGCCACGGACGTGCTCGCCGTCCACCTCGACCACGACGTGCCGCCCGGCCCCGAGCTGCACCGCAGGCTGGCCGTCGGGGGCGCGCGGGCGGTGCCCGACGGGACGACGCTGCTGGTCGGCGAGTACCACGCGGTGCCCGACCTGCCGCGCCGCACGCTGGTGCTCGGCGGCGCCCGGTCCGGCAAGTCCCTGGAGGCCGAGCGGCGGCTCGCGACCTTCCCCGAGGTGCTCTACGTCGCCACCGGCGGCACCCGGGAGGGCGACCCCGAATGGGCCGCCCGGGTCTCCGTACACCGCGAACGACGGCCGGGCTCCTGGCGGACGACCGAGACCTGCGACCTGGTCCCGCTGCTCACGGCGAAGGGCTCCACCGAGAAACAGCTGCCCGGCCGCCGGCACCCGCAGGACGGGCCGGGCGCGGCGCGGCGCGTCGGCGGCGGCACGGCCGAGCGGTCCGACGAGGGCTGGTCCGACGGGGGCCGTTCCGACGGCGGCTACGAGGGCTATGAGGCCCGCAGGGCCGCCGAGCAGCGGGCCGAACTGAGCGCCGAGCTGACCCGGGACGACGCTCCGCTGCTCATCGACTGCCTGGCGCTGTGGCTCACGGACGCGATGGACGCGGTCGGCGCGTGGGACGACGCGACGTGGTCGAACGGCGGCGAGCGGCGGCTGCGCGAGCGGGTGGACCAGCTGGTGGCAGCCGTACGGGCCACCCGGCGCACGCTGGTCGCCGTCAGCAACGAGGTCGGCTCCGGCGTCGTCCCGGCCACGGCGTCGGGCCGCCGCTTCCGCGACGAGCTGGGCCGGCTCAACGCGGCGTTCGCGGCCGAGTGCGAGCAGGTCCTGCTGGTGGTGGCGGGGCAGGCGGTGCCGCTGCGGGGTGGCAACGCGTGAGCGGGGTGCGGGGGTGCGGGGGTGCGGGGGTGCGGCGCTTCAGCTGAGTTGCGGCGCGCGGGGCTGTGACTGAGCTGCGACGCGCGGGGCTGTGCGCGGCCGACAGCCCGCCCGCCCGCCGACGTCCCCCGTGGCGGCTCCGCGCTCTGCCGGTACTGTTCGGCGAATGAGCTCGCTGAATCTCGATGACTTCTCCACCCTGATCGAGCGCCCGCACGGCGGCGTGCGGCGCGACGCCGAGGAGCGGCGGGAGCGCCTCGCGGTGCCCGTCGGGGCGCTGGGGCGGCTCGACGAGCTGGCTGAGTGGCTGGCCTCCGCGCAGGCGCAGGTGCCGGTCAAGCCGATCGAACGAGCCCGCGTGGTGCTGTTCGCGGGCGATCACGGTGTCGCGGAGCTGGGCGTCTCGGGCCGCCCTGCGGGGGGCGCGCGGGAGTTGGTGCGCGCCGTGCTGGACGGGGAGAGCGCCGTCGCGATTCTGGCCCGGCGCTTCGACGCGCGGCTGCGCGTCGTCGACATGTCCGTGGACTGCGACCCGGCCGACCTCCCCGACGACGTCGTACGGCACCGGGTGCGGCGCGGCTCGGGCCGGCTGGACATCGAGGACACGCTGACCCCGGAGGAGGCCGAGGCGGCCTTCCGCGCCGGGATGGCGGTGGCCGACGAGGAGGCCGACGCGGGCACCGACCTGGTGGTGCTCGGGGACCTCAGCGTCGGCGGCACCACCGCCGCAGGCACCCTGATCGCCGCGCTGTGCGGCACCGACGCGTCCGTCGTCACAGGGCGTGGCGGCGCGGGCATCGACGACCTCGCCTGGATGCGCAAGTGCGCGGCGATCCGGGACGGGCTGCGGCGGGCCCGGCCGGTCCTGGGCGACCAGCTCGAACTGCTGGCCGCGTGCGGCGGAGCGGACCTCACCGCGATCACCGGCTTCCTGCTGCAGAGCGCCGTGCGCCGCACCCCGGTCATCCTGGACGGCGTCGTCTCGGCGGCCTGCGCGCTGGTCGCGCAGCGGGTCGCCTTCCGCGCGCCGGACTGGTGGCTGGCCGGGCAGGCGAGCGGCGAGCCGGGCCAGGCGAAGGCGCTGGACCGGATGGCGCTCAACCCCTTGCTCGATCACGGCGTCACTGTGGGTGAGGGCGCCGGGGCACTGCTCGCACTGCCTTTGGTGCGAGCGGCCGCCGCCCTGTCGGCGGAGCTGCCGGAACGCGACTGACCTCAAGGACAAATCGCCGCGCTTCGCCCCATATGATCAATATTTATGGGAGAAGCCCGGGTGTCATCGATCGAGGGCGGTCGCAAGGCCGTGTGGCCGCGGCGCGCGGCGGCAGGCGTCGTCTGGTACCTGCGCGCTGTGACGTCCGTCAATTTCCTCAGCGCGTTCTGGGTGTCCTTCGGCAATGACATCCGACGGCACAACGTCGAGGAGTTCTTCACCCCCTACCTGCTGACCGCGGGCTTCGCCTCCGGCGCGTTCTCACTGTTCCTGGCGATCACCATGCGCCGGGGCAAGCGCGCGGCCTGGATCATCAACGTCGTGCTGGCCGGGCTGTTCCTGGCCGTCTTCGCCCTCGCGATGTTCTACTCCGAGTTCAACCGGCACGTCATGAACTGGGTCTCGCTCGTGCTGACGGCGGCCTTCCTCGCCGCGCTGATCGTGGGCCGCCGCGAGTTCGCGGCCAAGGGCGACCGCTCCAACCCCAAGCTCGCCGCGGTCGTCGCGATCGGCGGCCTGCTGGTCACCTCGCTGATCGCGGCGCTGCTCGTGACGGTCACCAACACCGCGCACGACGACTACCGCTCCTCCTTCCTCGACCGCTGGCGCTACGGCCTGATGCGGCTCGTCTCGCTCGCCGCCGACGACAGCCGTTTCGCGGGCGTCACCACCCCCGGCTGGGTCAACGTCTCCATCAACGTCATGAGCACGATCCTGCTGCTGCTCGTGTTCTACGCGGCCTTCCGCTCCCGGCGCATCATCGACCCGATCTCCCCTCAGGACGAGGAGCGGCTGCGCGGGCTGCTGGAGCGGCACGGCGAGCGCGACTCGCTCGGCTACTTCGCGCTGCGCCCGACAAGAGCGTCGTCTAGTAGCCGAGCGGCAAGGCCGGCGTCGTCTACCGCGTGGTCGGCGGGGTCTCGCTGGCCTCCGGCGACCCGATCGGCGACCCCGAGGCGTGGCCCGGCGCGATCGAGCGCTGGCTCGCCCAGGCGCGGGAGCACGGCTGGACCCCCGCCGTGATGGGCGCGAGCGAGGAGGCCGGCAACATCTACGCCCGGCACGGCCTCGACGCCCTCGAACTCGGCGACGAGGCGATCGTGGAGATCGACGAGTTCACCCTCGACGGGCGCGCGATGCGGAGCGTGCGCCAGGCGTACAACCGGGTCGCGCGGGCCGGCTACACCGTCCGCATCCGCCGTCACGAGGACATCCCCGAGGACGAGCTGACCGCGCTCCTCCAGCGCGCCGACGACTGGCGCGACGGCGCGACCGAACGCGGCTTCTCGATGGCGCTGGGGCGGCTCGGCGACCCGGGCGACGGGCGCTGCGTGATGCTCGAATGCACCGACGGCGAGGGCGCGTTGCGCGCCGTGCTGAGCTTCGTCCCCTGGGGGCCCAAAGGCCTCTCGCTCGACCTGATGCGGCGTGACCGGGACTCCGAGAACGGCCTGATGGAGTTCATGGTGATCGAACTCATCCAGCGCGCGCCGGAAGTCGGCGTCGAGCACGTCTCGCTGAACTTCGCGATGTTCCGCTCGGTCTTCGAGCGCGGCGCGAAGCTGGGCGCGGGCCCGGTGCTGCGGCTCTGGCGCTCGCTGCTCACCTTCTTCTCCCGCTGGTGGCAGATCGAGTCGCTCTACCGCGCCAACGCGAAGTACCGGCCCATCTGGGAGCCGCGCTTCCTGCTCTTCGGCAAGAGCAGCGAACTGCTGCGCATCGGCATCGCGGCGGCGCGCGCGGAGGGCTTCCTGGAAGCGCCGGGGCTGCCGAAGTGGATGCACCGCCAACGCCTCGGGACCAAGCGATGACCCTGCCGGCGCGCGCCCCGGCGCTGTGCCGCGCCGCGCGCGCCGAGTGGGGGCCGCTCCTGGGGACCGTGTGGAACGCCCTGGCCGCCAGGAAGGCCGCCGCGATCCCGATGACGCTCGGCGCGGTCTGCCTGACCGGGCTGTTCCAGATCGTCCAGAACCAGTCCTGGGGCTACGAGGCCGTACAGCGGATCGGCGCGGTGCAGGCGTCGCAGCCGTGGTGGGAGGCGCTGCTGCGCACCCCGCTGTCGATCTTCGTGCCCGCGCTGGACCTGCCGGTCTGGGGCGCGCTGGCGCAGATCCTGATCGTCTTCGGGGTCAGCGAGATCTGCCTCGGCCGCCGGCATACGCTGCTGATCGCGTACGTCGCCACCCTCGCCGGGACCATGTTCGCCAGGCTCGGCGTCGCCGTGGGCCCCGGCGGGCCGTTCGGGCTGCCCGCGCAGGACGCCTCGGTGGTCGACACCGGCCCTTCGGCGGCGGTCGTCGGGCTCGCGGTCTACGTGTGCTGGCGCTACCGCGCCCGGTTCACGGCGGCGTTCGTCGTGCTGCTGATGGCGGCCGAGGTGATCGCCAAACCCAATCTGGCGGGCAAGGAGCACCTCGCGGCCATCACGGCGGTGCTGCTGCTCTGCGCGGCCGGCACGATCAGCGGGACGGGCGCGGTCCGCCTCGGCGGCACCGCCGACCGCACAGCCGCCGACCGCACAGCCGCCGACCGCGCAGCCGCCGGAGCAGCGGACGCAGCCCGCGGGACGCGCGGTAATCTGCAGCGCGATGCCCCCGACGACTGAGCCCCCGATACCCCCCGCGCCGCCTCCCGGCGCCGAGCCCCCGCGCGCTCCCCTCCTCGACGGCCTGCGCTTCGCCTTCGGCACGCTCACCGCGCTGCCGGTGCGGGTGGCGCGCTGGGACCGGCAGGCGGCGCGCGTCGGGATGCTGTGCGCCCCCGTCGCGGGGCTCGTCATCGGGCTGTTCGCCGCCGCCGTCGGCGGGGCGCTGCTGCTCTGCGGCGGCGGCCCGCTGCTCGCCGCGGTCGCCACCGTCGCGGTGCCCGCCGCGCTCACCCGCGGCCTGCACCTCGACGGGCTCGCCGACACCGCCGACGGCCTGGGCAGCGCCAAACCCGCGCCGGAGGCGCTGCGCGTCATGAAGCAGTCGGACATCGGCCCGTTCGGCGTGCTCACCCTGTTCTTCGTGCTCTTCGCCCAGGTCGCGGTCATGTACGAGCTGTACGAGCAGAGTTGGGCCCGCGGCGCGCTCGCCATCGCACTCGCCGTCACGCTCTCGCGCGGCGCGCTGACCCTCGCGTCCCGCGCCGGCGTCCCGGCCGCCCGTCCCGAGGGCCTGGGCGCGGCCGTCGCGGAGGTGCTCACCGTACGGTCCGCGCTGATCGCGGCGGCGCTGGCGGTAGCCGCCGGGGCCGCCTCGGGCGCGCTGCTGGGCCCGTACGGCGCGCTGCACGCCGGGCTCGCCGCGCTGGCCGCGCTGGGCGTCGCCGAACTGCTGCTGCGGCACTGCCGCAAGCGCTTCGGCGGGGTCACCGGTGACGTCTTCGGCGCGCTCGCCGAAACGGCCGCGACGGCCGCGCTGGTCACGCTGGCCCTCGGCTGACCAGGGCCCGAACGTCCCGCGAACGAGCGACGAACGGCTCGTGGAGCGCCGCCGAACGGCCTGTGCCCGAAGGCCGCTCCGCGTCCGCCCTCACAGAGCGTTAGGCTCGCAATCGCCCGCAACGGCCAGGGCCGGTCCGGGTCCGGCCGATCCGGGCCCGGCGCATACGATCCCCACGGCCCCGGCCGAGCCACCCATCGGCCACAACTCAACGGAAGAGAGACTTCACCACCGTGACTGCTCTGACTCTCAGCACTTCTTCTGCGGCGACGCTGCGTGCGGACGCCGTCGTCATCGGCGTGGCCAAGGGACCCAAGGGCCTCGTCCTCGCCCCCGGTTCGGAGACGGTCGACAAGGCGTTCGACGGCAAGCTCGCGGCCGTCCTGGAGATCCTGGGCGCTTCCGGCGCCGAGGGCGAGGCGACCAAGCTGCCCGCGCCCTCCGGCCTCAAGTCCCCGGTGGTGCTGGCGGTCGGACTCGGCGGCGTCCCGGACAACGGTGACCGCTACGACGGCGAGGCGCTGCGGCGCGCCGCCGGTGTGGCCGCCCGCACGCTGTCCGGGACCAAGAAAGCCGCGTTCGCGCTGCCGGTCGAGGACGCCGCCGACGCCGGCGCGGTGGCCGAGGGCGCGCTGCTCGGCGCGTACGTCTACGTGCCGCGGGGCGCGGCCGGCGCCCCCGCCGACAAGACGGCCGACAAGGCCGGCAAGGGAGCCAAGGCCGCCAGGAACGGCGCCGACTCCAAGGACTCCGGGAAAGAGCCGCTCGGCGAGGTCGCCCTGCTCGGCGGCAAGCCCCGCGACAAGGCGTACAAGGCCGCGACCGACCGCGCCGTCGCCGTCGCCGCCGAGCTCAACCGCGCCCGCGACCTGATCAACATGCCGCCCAACGAGCTGAACCCGAAGTCCTTCGCGACGGAGGTCCAGGCCGCGGCCAAGGAGCACGGCCTCAAGGTCGAGGTGCTGGACGAGAAGGCGCTGCTCAAGGGCGGCTTCGGCGGCATCATGGGCGTCGGCCAGGGCGCGGACGCCCCGCCCCGGCTGGTGAAGCTCTCCTACACGCACCCCAAGGCCCGGCAGTCGCTGGCCTTCGTCGGCAAGGGCATCACGTACGACTCCGGCGGCATCTCGCTCAAGCCGGCCGGCCACAACGAGACGATGAAGTGCGACATGAGCGGCGCGGCCGCGGTGTTCGCCGCGGTCGTCTCGGCCGCGAAGCTCGGCCTCCAGGTCAACGTCACCGGCTGGCTCGCGCTCGCCGAGAACATGCCGTCCGGCGGCGCGACCCGCCCCGGCGACGTGCTGCGGATGTACAGCGGCAAGACGGTCGAGGTGCTCAACACCGACGCCGAGGGCCGCCTCGTGCTGGCCGACGCGATCACCCGCGCCTCGGAGGACAAGCCGGACGCGATCGTGGACGTGGCGACGCTGACCGGCGCGATGGTTCTCGCCCTGGGCAACCGGACCTTCGGCATCATGGCGAACGACGACGCCTTCCGCACCGCGATCCACGAGATCTCGGAGGAGGTCGGCGAGCAGTCCTGGCCGATGCCGATGCCGCCCGAGCTGCTCAAGGCGATGGACTCGCAGGTCGCGGACCTGTCCAACATGGGCGAGCGGATGGGCGGCGGCCTGGTCGCCGGACTCTTCCTGCAGGAGTTCGTCGGCGAGGGCATCACCTGGGCACACCTGGACATCGCGGGCCCGGCCTTCCACGAGGGCGCGCCGTTCGGCTACACCCCCAAGGGCGGCACCGGCTCGGCCGTCCGCACCCTGGTCCGGCTGGCCGAGCGGACCGCTTCGGGCGACCTCGGCTGAACCGGCCGAGCAGCATCGCCCGTACCGCCTCCGTGCGGCCCCGGCCGAAGCGCCCGGGGCAGTACGCGTGCGTGGCGCGGCCCGTACGCGGGCGCGCCGCGCCGGGGCCGTGCGGGTGGCGCGGGCGTTCGCCCTCAACGAAATCCGTACAGCTGTACCCGGCGGTAACCCGCTGGGACGGCCGTCCGGACGTCTCACACCACAGCCCGGCGTCCCGCCATCCGGCAACAAGTGCGAAGATGTTGTCTCGGCAGGACAGGGCCCCGGCTCACACAAAAGAGTCATACCAAGGGCCGATGAATACAGCGGCCGAACAATAGCCGCCGCCCGGTCGCGGAAGACCGGCTCCGGCGTACCCATGCATGGAGGACGTGACGTGGCGAACGACGCCAGCACCGTTTTCGACCTAGTGATCCTCGGCGGCGGTAGTGGCGGTTACGCCGCCGCTCTGCGCGGGGCCCAGCTGGGCCTGGACGTCGCCCTGATCGAAAAGGGCAAGGTCGGCGGCACCTGCCTGCACAACGGCTGCATCCCCACGAAGGCTCTGCTGCACGCGGGCGAGATCGCCGACCAAGCGCGCGAAAGCTCAGATTTCGGTGTCAAGGCCACTTTCGAGGGCATCGACATGGAAGCTGTGCACAAGTACAAGGACGGCGTGATCTCCGGCCTGTACAAGGGCCTGCAGGGTCTGATCGCCAGCCGCAAGGTCACCTATGTGGAGGGCGAGGGCAAGCTCTCCTCCCCGACCTCGGTCGATGTGAACGGCCAGCGCTACCAGGGCCGGCACATCCTGCTCGGCACCGGCTCCACCCCCAAGTCCCTCCCCGGTCTGGAGATCGACGGCAACCGCGTCATCTCCTCGGACCACGCGCTGGTCCTGGACCGCGTGCCGAAGTCCGCGATCGTGCTCGGCGGCGGCGTCATCGGCGTCGAGTTCGCCTCCGCGTGGAAGTCCTTCGGCGCTGACGTGACCATCGTCGAGGCGCTGCCGCACCTGCTCGCGCTGGAGGACGAGAACAGCTCCAAGCTGCTCGAACGCGCCTTCCGCAAGCGCGGCATCACCTTCGCCCTCGGCTCCCGTTTCGCGGGCGTCGAGCACACCGCCGACGGGGTGAAGGTCTCGCTGGAGAACGGCAAGACCTTCGAGGCCGAGCTGCTGCTCGTCGCCGTCGGCCGCGGTCCGGTCTCGCAGGGCCTCGGCTACGAGGAGGCCGGAGTCGCGATGGACCGCGGTTACGTCCTCGTCGACGAGTACATGCGGACCAACGTCGAGACCATCTCGGCCGTCGGCGACCTCGTACCGACCCTCCAGCTCGCCCACGTCGGCTTCGCCGAGGGCATCCTGGTGGCGGAGCGGCTGGCCGGTCTCAAGACCGTGCCGATCGACTACGACGGCGTGCCGCGCGTGACGTACTGCCACCCCGAGGTCGCCTCGGTCGGCATCACCGAGGCCAAGGCCAAGGAGCTGTACGGCGCGGACAAGGTCGTCACCCTCAAGCAGTCCCTCGGCGGCAACGGCAAGAGCCGAATCCTGAAGACCACCGGCGAGATCAAGCTCGTCCAGGTCAAGGACGGCGCCGTCGTCGGCATCCACATGGTCGGTGACCGCATGAGTGAGCAGGTCGGCGAAGCACAGCTGATCTACAACTGGGAAGCCCTGCCCGCAGAGGTCGCCCAGCTCATCCACGCGCACCCGACGCAGAACGAAGCGCTCGGCGAGGCCCACCTGGCGCTGGCCGGAAAGCCCTTGCACTCCCACGACTGACCTGGGCTGCGGTTCAACGCCACGCCAGAAGCTGGGCCCCCCATCCGCACTGTTCGATAGGAGAAACCGAAGACATGGCGGTTTCCGTAACCCTGCCGGCGCTCGGCGAGAGCGTGACCGAAGGCACTGTCACCCGTTGGCTGAAGGCCGAGGGTGAACGCGTAGAGCTCGACGAGCCGCTGCTCGAGGTCTCGACCGACAAGGTCGACACCGAGATTCCCGCACCGGCCGCCGGCGTCCTGGCCTCCATCAAGGTGGCCGAGGACGAGACGGTCGAGGTCGGCGCGGAGCTGGCCGTCATCGATGACGGCAGCGGCCCGCCGGCCGAGGCCCCCGCCCCGGCCGCCGCCGAGGCTCCCGCCGCCCAGCCCGAGCCCGCCGCGGCACCCGCCGCCGAGGCTCCGGCCCCGGCCCCGGCAGCACAGGCTCCGGCCGCCGAGCCCGCGGCAGCGCCCTCCGGCGCGGCCGAGGGCACCCCGGTGCTGCTGCCCGCGCTCGGTGAGTCCGTGACCGAGGGCACCGTGACCCGTTGGCTCAAGGCCGTCGGCGACTCGGTCGACGCTGACGAGCCGCTGCTGGAGGTGTCCACCGACAAGGTGGACACAGAGATTCCGGCGCCGGCCTCGGGCACCCTGCTCGAGATCCTGATCGCCGAGGACGAGACCGCCGAGGTCGGCGCGAAGCTCGCCGTCATCGGCGCGGCCGGCGCGGCTCCGGCCGCTGCCCCGGCCCCCGCCGCACCGGCGCCGGCCGCCCAGCCCGAGCCCACCCCGGCTCCCGCTGCCGCACCGGCACCGGCGCAGCAGGCCCCGGCGCCGGCCGCCGCGGCTCCGCAGGCCCCCGCGGCCCCGGCGCCGCAGGTCAGCACCCCGGCTCCGGCCGCACCCGCGCAGGCGCCGGCTCCGGCCGCCGCCCCGCAGGCCGCGGCCACCGGTGAGGGCGACGGCGCGTACGTCACCCCGCTGGTGCGCAAGCTCGCCTCCGAGAACGCCGTCGACCTCACCGCTCTCAAGGGCAGTGGCGTCGGCGGTCGCATCCGCAAGCAGGACGTGATCACCGCCGCCGAGGAGGCCAAGAAGGCGCAGGCAGCCAAGGCTGCCGCCCCGGTAGCCGCCAAGGCAGCTCCGGCAGCGCCCTCTCCGCTGCGCGGCCAGACCGTGAAGATGACGCGCATCCGCAAGGCCACGGCCAAGCACATGCTCGAATCCCTTCACGTCTCCGCCCAGCTCACCACCGTGATCGAGGTGGACGTCACCCGGGTCATGCGGCTGCGCGCCAAGGCCAAGGACAGCTTCCTGGCCCGTGAAGGCGTCAAGCTCTCCCCGATGCCGTTCTTCGTCCAGGCCGCGGCCGAGGCGCTCAAGGTCCACCCGGTCCTGAACGCCAAGGTCAACGACGACGACACCATCACGTACCACGACGTCGAGAACGTCGGCATCGCGGTGGACACCGAAAAGGGCCTGTTCGTCCCGGTCATCCACGGAGCGGGCGACCTCAACATCGCCGGTCTCTCGAAGAAGACCGCCGACCTCGCCAACCGGGTCCGCAACGGCGGCATCAAGCCCGACGAGCTGGCCGGCGGCACTTTCACCGTCACCAACACCGGCTCGCGCGGCGCGCTCTTCGACACTCCGATCCTCAACCAGCCGCAGGTCGGCATGCTGGGCATCGGGGCCACCGTCAAGCGCCCCGTCGTCATCGCGCACCCGGAGCTCGGCAACACCATCGCCGTGCGCGACATGGTCTACCTGGCCCTGTCGTACGACCACCGGATCGTGGACGGCGCGGACGCCGCCCGCTTCCTGGGCACCATCAAGACCCGGCTCGAAGCCGGCGAGTTCGAAGCCGACCTCGGCCTCTGACACCCGAGCACGACGGATACACAGCACCACCAAGGCGCCGGTAGGCCACAGCGCCTGAGGGGACGGCCCCGGCTCAGCGTGTCGAGCCGGGGCCGTCCCTTGCCCGTTGTGCGTCGGCTGCCCGTTGTCCGTCGGCCATTGCGGCGATAATGACAGTGACCCCCGTCCGAAGGAGCGCTCCATGCCCCCGCCCGTCGTCCGCTCGTTGCGCGAACAGATCCGCGAGCAGATCGTCGAAGGCATCGTCAACGGCCGATGGAAGCCGGGCGAGCGGATCGTCGAGCGGCGGATCGCGGCCGAGATGGAGGTCAGCCAGGCCCCCGTACGGGAGGCGCTGCGCGAGCTGGAGACCCTGCGGCTGATCGAGTCGGCCCCGAACAAGGGCGTACGGGTCCGTAATCTGACCACCGCCGACCTGGAGGAGAGCTACCCGGTGCGGGCGGGCCTGGAGCAGGTCGCCGCCGAGCTGGCGGCCCCCCGGCTGGCTCAGGACGTCAGCGCGCTGGAGCGCGAGGTGGCGGCGCTGCGGGTCGCGGACCGGGCGGCCGACGCGGAGGCGCAGGTGCGGCATACGGTCGCCTTCCACCGGGAGATCGTCAGGGCCGCCGACAACAGCGTGCTGCTGCACACCTGGGAGTCGCTGGGCATCGAGGTGTGGACCGCGCTGTCCATCCGCTGGCTGAACACCCAGCAGTACGCCTACGCCGACGAGCACGCGGCGGTCATCGAGGCGTTCCGCGAGGCCGACCCGCGGGTCGGCGAGCTGCTCAAGGCGCACGTACTCAGCTGCTCGCCACGGGCATGATGGCCCCATGCGCGCCGCCCGCTTGATCCAGTTGGTCCTGCTGCTCCAGTCCCGGCAGTCCATGACGGGGTCCGAGCTGGCCGAGCGGCTGGAGGTGTCCGAGCGGACGATCGCGCGGGACGTGGTCGCGCTGTCCGAGGCCGGCATCCCGGTCTACGCGGACCGCGGCAGGACCGGCGGCTACCGGCTGATCGGCGGCTACCGGACCCGGCTCACCGGCCTGGGCCGCACCGAGGCGGCGGCGCTGTTCCTGTCCGGCGTGCCCTCGGCGCTGCGCGAGATGGGCCTGGCCGACGCGGGGTCGGCGGCCCGGCTGAAGGTCTCGGCGGCGCTGCTGCCCGAGCTGAGCGACGCGCCGGCGAGCGCGGCCCAGCGCTTCCACCTGGACGCCCCTGGCTGGTACCAGGTGCCGAAGCCCCCCGCGCTGCTGCCGACGATCGCCGAGGCGGTCTGGGACGACCGGTGCCTCAGCGTCCGGTACCGCAAGCAGGACACCGAGGCGGAACGGGAGCTGGAGCCCTACGGCCTGGTCCTGAAGGCCGGCGTCTGGTATCTCGCGGCCCGCGTCCGGGGCGGCTTCCGGGTCTACCGGGTGGACCGGTTCGCGAGCGTCTCGGCCGCGCCCGAGCAGTTCGCGCGTGACGAGGACTTCGACCTGTCCGCCTTCTGGGACGAGCGGGCGGCCGACTTCCTGCGCTCGATCCTGCACGACGAGGTCGTCGTCCGGCTCTCCCCGGACGGAGTGCGACAGCTGCCGCGAGCCACCGACCCCACGGCCGCCCGGGAGGCGCTCGCGGCCGGCGAGAGCGACCCGGACGGCCGGGTCACCGTGACCCTGCGCGTCGAGTCGGCCGAGGTCGCCTACACCCAGCTGATCGCCCTCGGCCCGGAGGCCGAGCTGCTGGCCCCGCCCGCGCTGCGCGCCCGCTTCGCCGAGGCCGCGGGCCGGTCGGCGGGGCTGTACGGGCGGGACGCTGCCGGCGGGGCTGCCGGTGACGCGGGCGGCGGACGGGACCGTAGTGGCGGGGGCGGCAGTGGCGGGGGCGACGACCGGGAGTGAACGCCGGGCGCGCCACCGGCACCCGGCACCCGGCACCCGCCTGTGCTCCCCGCCCCTGTGCTCCCGCCCTGTCCTCCCCCGTGCTCCCTCACCCGCCCACCGCTCACCGGTACGCGCTGTCGTCCGCGTCCTTGCCGCCGAACTCGACCTCCGTGATGTAGCTCCAGGCGTCCGGCTGCGTGCCGTCGGTGTCGGTGAAGCCGTACTCCTTGGCGAGCTGCGCGCTGGACAGCGACTGCCCGTTCCAGCGCGCCTTCTCCGGGTCGGCCGCCAGTGACGCCACGGCCCGGCCGATGCAGACCGGCGACTCGGCGATGGCGAAGGGCTTGACCTTGCTCACGGCGTCCCGCCAGTTCTCCTCGGTGACGCCGAAGGTGTCGAGCATCTGCTCCGAGCGCAGGAAGCCGGGGGTGATGCAGACCGCCGTGCAGCCGAGCTCCTTGAGCTCCTCGCCGAGGCCGAACGCCATCCGGACAGGGGCGTTCTTCGTGAGGTCGTAGTAGAGGTTCTCCCGGTAGCGCCGGTTGAACTCCGCGGTGCCGTCCGTCACCTCGACCACCAGCCCGCCGCTGTTGCGGATCAGCAGCGGCAGCGCGAAGTGGCTGGTGATGACGTGGGTCTTCACCCCGAGCTCCAGCATCCGCAGGCCCTTGTCCAGGTCGTACTCCCACACCCTGCAGTTCTGGCCGAATTCGAGCAGGTGCTCGCCGCCCCAGATGTCGTTGACCAGGATGTCCAGCCGCCCGTGGTCCCGGTCGACGCGTTCGACCAGCGCCCGCACCTGGTCCTGTTCGAGGTGGTCGGTCGGCACCGCGATGCCGGTGCCGCCGTCCCGCTTCGCGCAGCGCGGCCGACGGGTCCTCGACCCCGGCGGCGGTGAGGAGCCGGCGCAGATCCCGGTCGTCCAGCCTCTCCAGCGCGCGCAGCGCGAACACGGCGCGCGCACCCGCGCCCATCCTGGAGAGCATGTGGTCCAGCGCGAGTTCGTCGGCCCCGCCCGAGCGCGGGAACATCCGCAGCCCCCAGACGGCGGGCAGCGTCGGGCGCAGCGCTCCGGGGCCGGGCAGCCGCGCGGGCCACCAGCCGGGCCGCCGCTCGCGGCGCAGCACGATCCGCAGCAACCGCAGCCGTACGCACGCGTAGCCCCGGTCGGGCTCGCCGGTGCGCGGCGAGGGCAGGAGGGGCGCGGCGCCACCGCCGCGTACGCGGGGCAGCGCCCGCTGGACGGCGGCGTGCGCGGCGAGGACCCGCTGATGGCGGCCCAGCGAGGGCGGCAGCGTGAGGTACGCGAGCCGGACGAGATGCGGGTAGTGCTCGACGAGCGCGGCCTCCGCCTGCGCGACGTCGATGCTGTCGGTTCGGCGGATTCCGGCGGGCGGCGGTCGGTCGTCCATCGGCATCGTGGGGTCCGGCCCCTCAGGAGTGGGTGAGTGCTGTCGGGACGTACTCCCCGTCGAACGAGTGAATCGTGCGACGGTCACACAGTGCGCGAACTCACTCTCCCGAGCATGGTCGGTAACGACACAGCCGCAGATGAGCGACTCCGCGTGCGGCAGCGGGGCGCAACCCCGATGCTTGACCCGTGATGGATGAGACGGAGTTCTGGCAGATCGTGGACACCTCCCGCGAAACGGCGGAGGGCGACCCCGAGGACCAGGCCGACCTGGTGGTCGAGCGACTGCTCCAGTTCGACCCCGACTCCGTGCTGGACTTCTCCCGGCACTTCGAGGCCCGCTTCAACCGCGCCTACGACTGGGACCTGTGGGGCGCGGCCTGGGTGCTGCTGGACGGGGCGAGCGACGACGCCTTCGACTACTTCCGCTGCTGGCTCATCGGCCAGGGCCGCGAGATCTTCGAGGGCGCGCTGCACGATCCGGATCAGCTGGCGGAGCTGCTCGACGACTTCGACGAGGAGCTCGACGGCGACGCGGAGGAGCTCGGCTACGCGGCGGACGAGGCGTACGAGCAGCTGACGGGCGCCCAGACGCCGGAGCTGGGACTGCCGCCGCAGCCCCGCGAGCCGGTCGGCACCCCGGTCGACTTCGAGGACGAGACGGCTCTGGCGGAACGATTCCCCAAACTCTGGAGCCGCTTCAAGCCGTGAGCGGCGGGCGGAGCGCTCTCGCGCGCCGGTCCACGGTGCGAGGTTGCGCCGCCCCAACAGGGCCTCGTGCCCCGTCAGCCTCGCCGAACCGCCGCCCTACGACATCCCCGCCGTGATCGGGGGCAGGATGACCCCATGCGGATCGCGGTCACCGGTTCAACCGGCCTCATTGGCTCGGCACTCGTACGTTCCCTGCGCGCGGACGGCCACCGGGTGGTCCGCCTGGTGCGCCGGACGGCGCAGGGCGAGGACGAGGTCGCCTGGGATCCGCAACGGCAATATGTCGACACCGCCGGCCTCAAGGGCTGCGAGGCGGTCGTCCATCTCGCCGGAGCGGGGCTCGGCGACCGGCGCTGGACCGACGCGTACAAGCGGGAGCTGCGGGACAGCCGGGTGCTCGGCACCGCCGCCATCGCCGAGGCCGTCGCCTCGCTCGACACACCTCCCCGCGTGCTGCTGAGCGGCAGCGCGGTCGGCGTGTACGGCGACACCGGGGAGCGCGAGATCGACGAGTCCGCGCCCCCCGGCAGCGGCTTCCTCGCGAAGCTCT
This sequence comes from Streptomyces sp. H27-D2, assembly GCF_035828615.1. Taxonomy (NCBI): domain Bacteria; kingdom Bacillati; phylum Actinomycetota; class Actinomycetes; order Kitasatosporales; family Streptomycetaceae; genus Streptomyces; species Streptomyces sp. H27-D2. The sequence goes on from NZ_JAYMZR010000026.1 coordinate 16,436, forward strand.
GCCTGGAGTGGGAGGAGGCCGCGGGAGCCGCCGAGGAGGCGGGCGTGCGCACCGCGTTCGCCCGCACCGGGCTGGTGGTGTCCCGCCACGGCGGCGCGTGGGCGAAGCTCTTCCCGCTCTTCAGACTCGGCCTCGGCGGGCGGCTGGGCGACGGGCGGCAGTACTGGAGCTTCATCTCGCTGCACGACGAGGTCGCCGCGATGCGGCACATCATCGACACCGAGGGATTGTCGGGACCGGTCAATCTCACCGCGCCGGAGCCGCTCACCAACCGCGAGGTGACGGCCGCCATGGGACGCGTGCTGAAGCGGCCGACGCTCTTCACCGCCCCGGCCCCCGCGCTGCGGATCGCGCTCGGCGAGTTCTCCCAGGACGTGCTCACCGGCCAGCGGGTGCTGCCGCGGCGGCTGCTGGACTCCGGCTTCTCGTTCGCCTTCCCCGGCATCGACGCGACGCTGCGGGCGGCGCTGCGCTGAACCGCGGGCGACCGGGCGGGCGCTTGCGGTTGGGCTCGCGTCTGCGCGGGAATGCGGCGGGAGCGAATCCGACCGCCGCGCGATCGGTGTGCGACCGCTGTGCGACCGTGCCCGGTCGATGCGCGACTGTCTCCGACCGGAATTCGCCCTACCGTCGTCCCGAACTCCGGCATCCCCAGAGCCCGTTGTGGGCATCAGCCGGGGAGCCGGGAGTATCCGCCGGAACGGCCCAGCGGTGGACTCCCCGGCTGCCGGCAGGGAAACCCCAGACCTCGGGGAGGGGCACGTGCTCAGTAACGCACGCCACACCGCAGGCCACGCAGACGTCGTGGTCGTAGGCGCAGGACTCGCCGGATTGGCAGCGGCACACCGGCTGACCAGCGCGGGACTGAGCGTCAGCGTCCTGGAGGCCGCCCCTCGCGTCGGCGGCCGGATGACCACCGACCTGGTCGACGGCTTCCGGCTCGACCGCAGCGGGCAACTGCTCAACTCCTCCTTTCCCGAGCTGCGCCGCCTCACCGAGCCCGGTGGGCTGACCCTGCTCCCCTTCGCTCCGGAGGTCCTGCTGCGCGGCGGCGAGCGCGATCACCGCTGCGGCGAGCCCCGGAGCGCGCGCGGCAACCGGCGCGCCCGGAGCACCAGGGGCGCGCTCACCGCAGCGCGCGCTCTTGCGAGCGCTACTCGCACGCCCCTGGTCGGCGCGCTCGACCAAGCCCGGCTCTCCGGCCATCTGCACCGGCTCGCGGACCTGCCGACGGACCAGCTGCTGGCGCGCCCCGAACTGACGGCGGCGCACGCCCTGTCCGCCCGCGGCCTGCCGAACCGCGCGCTGCACGGCCTGCTGCGTCCGCTGCTCGTCGCGCTGCTCTGCGACCCCCGGCTGACCACGTCCAGCCGCTGCGCGGACCTCGCGCTGCGCTCCTTCGCGCGGGGCCGGCTGTGCCTGCCCGCGGGCGGCGCCTCGGCCCTGCCCGAACTGCTCGCGGCGGCGCTGCCGCCCGGCACCGTACGCACCGGCGTGCGCGCGGTGTCCGCCGCCACCACCTCCGTGGCGACCGCCGAGCACGGCGAGCTGCGCTGCCGAGCGGTCCTGGTGGCGACCGGCGCGCGCACCGCGGCCGAGCTGCTGCCGGGGCTGCGGCTGCCGGTCTTCCACCCGGTGACCGTGCTGCACCACACCGCCGACGCGACCCCGCTGGCCGAGCCCGTGCTCGTACTGGACGCGGACCGGCGCGGGCCCGTCTCGCACACGGCCGTCATCAGCGAGGTCGATCCCACCCGGTCGCCGCCCGGCCGGGTGCTCATCACCTCGACCGTGCTGGGCCCGGCCGCGTGCGAACCGTTCGACGCACTCGACAAGGCGGCGCGCGGCCAACTCGGCGAGCTCTACGGCACCTCGGCGGAGGACTGGGAACTCCTCCGCGTCCACCACGACCCGGACGCCGTCCCCGCGATGCCCGCACCGCACGATCCCCAGCGGCCGGTCCGGCTGCTGTCGGGGCTCTTCGTGTGCGGCGACCACCGCGACACCAGCACGGCCCAGGGCGCCCTGTCCTCCGGCCGCCGCGCGGCCCAGTCCGTCCTGCACGATTTCGGCCTGGGGCCGCGGGACGAGACGGGCCCGCTTTCGGCTGCGGCCTGAGCGGCCGGCGGCTGGCTGCGGTCCCGGGCTACCGTCCCTGGGCTGCCGCCCCGGGCTGCGGTCCCGGGCAGCAGCCCCCGCAGTTGCCGCCTCCCAGCGACTACCTCCAAACGACTGCCCGCGAACCGCTCATTCCGAGACGCGCCTACCGAGGGGTCACCCTCCGGGGCAGGCCGGCGCCACCGGCCCGCCCTGCTCACTCGGGCCACCGGCCCGCCGGGCCGGCTCCGCCCGCCCCGGAAGGATCATCCGCTCCCAGCGATCACGCCACCGCGTCACCGCGTCATCCCGTCCCGCTCACCCCATCGCGGCCACCCGCTCCCGGTAACCCCGTACCGCCGCCGCGTCCCGGTACGGCTCCAACCGGCGCTCGAAGTCGCGGACGTACTCCAGCGCCCGCACCGACCGCATCTCCGACGCCTGCTGCGCCGCCTCCGCGCCCTGCGCGCACGCCTGTTCCAGCTCCCCCAGCCCCAACCGGGCCGAGGCCAGCACCAGTCGGCAGAACACCCGGCTGCGGGCGTACGCCGTCCCGCGCAGCTGCAACGACCGCTCCGCGTGCTGCGCCGCCGCGCGGTACTGCTGGAGGTCGCGATGGCAGTGCGCGAACTCGTCGGCGAGCTGCGCCTCGTCGAACAACCGCGCCCAGTAGGGCACGTCGTCGCCGGGGCGCGCCGTTTCGAGCGCCCGCTCCGCCCGCGCGAGCGAGGCCGTGCAGGCGCGCACCTCGCTGAGTGCGCCGTGCCCGCGCGCCTCCACCGCGTGCAGCAGCGCCTGGACGACCGGGGGCGCGCCGCTGCCCACGCCCTGTTGCGCGACCCGTGCGAGCTGCACGGCCTCCCGCCCGTGGCTCAGGTACACGGCCTGCCGGCTCATGGTCACCAGGACGTAGCTGCCGTACGTACGGTCCGCGGCGGCCTGGGAGAGCCGCAGCGCCTGGACGAAGTAGCGCTGCGCGAGGCCGTGGGCCGCGATGTCGTACGAGGTCCACCCGGCCAGCCGGGTGAGGTCGGCCACCGCGGCGAACAGCCGTCGTCCGGTGGCCTCGTTGTAGACGCCGCGCAGCATGGGCTCCGCTTCGTGTTCGAGATAGCGCACCAGGGCCTGCCGGGCGTGGCCGCCGCCGTACGCGTGGTCGAGCGTCCGGAAGAGTTCGCCGACCGAGCGCAGCGCCGCGATGTCGCCCGTCGATACTCTGCCGCCCGGAGTCCGGTCGGTGCGCTCGGTGCGCGCTCTGGGCGGTGCCCCCCTGCCTTGCGGGGGGACTCTGGCCGCGCCGTTCTCCGCGGCGCCGCTGCCCGCTGGGCCGCCGCCCGCGGAGCTGTTGCCAGGAGAGCCGTTGGCCGTGGGGCCGTCGCCCCGGGCGGCTGCGTGCTGGGTGGGGGGCTCGCCCCTGCCGACGCGGTCGTCGGGCCGGCCGATGAGCCAGTCACGGCTGGGAACCACCAGACCGGCGGGGGTGAAGGCGATCTTGCGCAGCTCGGCCTGGCTGCCCGAGTCCTTGCGCCACAGCCCGCTCACGATGTCGACCGCTTCGGCGGGGGTGCCGGCGAACTCCAGCCCGGCGTACACCGGCGCGCAGGCGTCGAGCCCGAGGTCCTGGGCGGAGAGCCGGCGTCCGAGCCGCCGGGTGAAGACTTCGGCGATCAGCGCCGGTGTGGTGCCGCGTGGCTGCTGGCCGCGTAGCCATCGGGTCACCGAAGTCTTGTCGTAGCGCAGGTCGAGGCCGTGTTCGAGGCCGAGTTGATCGATCCGCCTGGCAAGTCCGGCGTTCGAGAAGCCTGCTTCGCCGATCAAACTGGCGAGCTGGCGATTAGGGGTGCGCTGCGGGGGTCGTTCCGTCATCAGCTATCCGGTCTCCTGCCTTCCGGGCGTTGCTCGCCACGGGCTCGTCTGACCCGGTCCGGCTTCCTGTTCGCCCTCGTGGAACGGCGTGAATGTAACGGGGTCTACAGCCCGGCTCGTCACGATCGCCCCTCATTCATCCGATCGTGTGAGGAGCTGCCCTATACAGACCGAATGTGTCCGCCCGGCGGCCCCCTGCGAGCCACCCGCGTCCCGGCCGTACAGTGGCAAGGCGCGATTGATGCAGATGAAAGTTCGAAGAGGAGCTGCCGTGGCCGCGAACCCTCGGGGGGAGACCTCCGAATCCCCGGAAAAGCTGCGCTTTGTCCATCTGGGTTTCGGGTCCGACGCCGTCGAGTACCAGGAGGCGTGGCAGGAGCAGCGCAGGGTGCACGCCGCCCGGTTCGCGGACGAGATCCCGGACACCTGTCTGCTGCTGGAGCACCAGGCGGTCTACACCGCGGGACGGCGCACGGCGGACATTGAGCGCCCCCTGGACGGCACTCCCGTCGTGGACGTGGACCGGGGTGGAAAGATCACCTGGCACGGTCCCGGCCAGCTCGTCGGCTACCCGATCATGAAGCTGCCGCGCCCGGTGGACGTGGTGGCGCACGTCCGCCGTCTGGAGGAGGCCCTGATCCGCAGCTGCGGCGAGCTGGGCCTGGAGACCACCAGGATCGAGGGCCGCAGCGGCGTCTGGGTGCTCGGCGACCCGGTCGAGGAGCGGCCGTCGCCCGGCGGCCTGGCGCTCGACTTCGACCCCCGGCTCGGCGACGAGCTGTTCGACGCCCGGCTGAACGGGCCGGAGTACGCGCCGTCCAACGCCGGACAGCGCCGCGAGGACCGCAAGCTGGCCGCGATCGGCATCCGGGTCGCCAAGGGCGTCACGATGCACGGCTTCTCGTTGAACTGCGATCCGGACAACACCTCGTTCGACCGGATCGTGCCCTGCGGCATCCGCGACGCGGGCGTCACCTCGCTCTCCAACGAGCTGGGCCGCGACGTCTCCGTCGCCGACGTACTGCCGGTGGCCGAGCGTCATCTGCACGACATACTGACCGCCGCGGAGCCACTGCCGCGGGCCGTCTGAACGGCCGACCGAGCGGCCGACCGGGCCGAGGGGCGCACCTGTACGGGAATGCGCCCCCGAGCGTGCCGGTTGGGATCCTCGTAAAGGCATACGAATAACGGGCGTACCCTGGTGTTCGCCGAAGAATCGAAGTCGTAGGGAGCCGGACGTGTCCGCTGTCGCACCCGACGGACGCAAGATGCTGCGCCTGGAAGTCAGGAACAGTGAGACGCCGATCGAGCGCAAGCCCGATTGGATCAAGACGCGGGCGAAGATGGGCCCCGAGTACACCGCGATGCAAGCCCTGGTGAAATCCGAGGGTCTGCACACCGTGTGTCAGGAGGCCGGCTGTCCCAACATCTACGAATGCTGGGAGGACCGCGAGGCCACCTTCCTCATCGGTGGGGACCAGTGCACGCGGCGCTGTGACTTCTGCCAGATCGACACGGGCAAGCCCGAGGAGCTGGACCGCGACGAGCCCCGACGGGTCGCCGAGTCGGTCCGCACCATGGAGCTGAAGTACGCCACGATCACCGGCGTGGCCCGCGACGACCTGGCGGACGGCGGAGCCTGGCTCTACGCCGAGACCGTCCGGCAGATCCATGAGCTGATGCCGAACACCGGCGTCGAGCTGCTGATCCCGGACTTCAACGCGGTCCCCGAGCAGCTCGCCGAGGTCTTCTCGTCCCGTCCCGAGGTTCTCGGGCACAACGTCGAGACGGTCCCGCGGATCTTCAAGCGCATCCGGCCGGGCTTCCGGTACGAGCGTTCGCTGGAGGTCATCACCAGGGCCCGCGAGGCCGGTCTGGTGACCAAGTCCAACCTGATCCTGGGTATGGGCGAGGAGCGTGAAGAGGTCAGCCAGGCGTTGCAGGACCTGTACGACGCCGGTTGTGAACTGATCACGATCACCCAGTACCTGCGGCCCACCCCGCGGCACCACCCGGTCGCCCGCTGGGTCAAGCCGCACGAGTTCGTGGAGCTCAAGGAAGAGGCGGACCAGATCGGCTACGCCGGTGTCATGTCCGGGCCGCTGGTCCGTTCGTCGTACCGGGCAGGCCGGCTCTACCAGCAGGCCATCGAGCAGCGTCAGTCCGGCGGCACGGCCAAGAGCGTCGCACCGATCGCCTCGCAGGCCGTCTAGAACCCCGGCGGTATCCGGCGGCGACCGGCGTTGACCAGCACCACCCCTGTACCACCCCGGCAGTATCCGGCCGATACCGGAGCCGATGCCGGAGCACAGCCCGCAGACGCGGCCCGCACGATCTTCGCCCGAGCGAAGCGCGTGCGGGCCGCGTCAATGTTTCATAGGCGTTTGACCGGCTGGTCACCTCCTGGTAACACCGTTCTGTGACGCTTAGGCCACGCACCGCTGCCGTGTACCCACCCGATGCTCCCGAGGGGACCTCCGCCATGCAGGCCGCGCCCGCACACCAGTCCGTACGCCCCGTACGTTCCAGCCGCCCGGCGACCCCGGTCGTCCGTCCGACCGTCACCGGAACCCTGCGCGCCCTGGAGTCGCTGCTACTGCGCGGCGGACAGCGCACCGCACGCCGAAACGCCTGGACATCGGTGCTGGAGGACCGCCGCCGGGCGCAGGACCGGCACGAGGTTCAGGACGTACTGGAGGCCGTGGCTACCGGGGCTCCGCGCGCCACGTAAACTCTCCGGCATGGCGAGGAAGGAAACATCCGAGAACCCCGGGCGACTGAAGCAGATCGCTCTGACCTACAAGATGACCAAGAAGGCCGACTCCAAGGTCGGACTTGTCGTCGCGGCTGTGGGAATTGTCACCTTCGGTGTCCTCCTCGCGATCGGCTTTGTGATCGGGCACCCGGTCTATCTGGGCATCCTGGGCTTCCTGCTGGCGTTCCTGGCGATGGCGATCATCTTCGGACGGCGTGCGGAGAAGGCGGCCTTCGGACAGATGGAGGGCCAGCCGGGCGCGGCGGCCGCGGTGCTGGAGAACGTCGGTCGCGGCTGGTCGGTGACCCCCGCGGTGGCGATGAACCGCAGCCAGGACGTCGTGCACCGCGCCGTCGGCAAGGCGGGCATCGTGCTCGTCGCCGAGGGCAACCCGAACCGGGTGCGGAGCCTGCTGGCGTCCGAGAAGAAGCGGATGGCGCGCGTCTCCCTGGACGTCCCGGTGAGCGACCTGGTCGTGGGCGACGGCGAGGGCGAGGTGCCGCTGAAGAAGCTGCGCACCACTCTGCTGAAGATGCCGCGAATCCTGCAGGGCGCTCAGGTCACAGCGGTCAACGACCGGCTGCGCGCGCTCGGGGACATGATGAGCAACATGCCGATCCCGAAGGGGCCGATGCCGAAGGGCAGCCGGATGCCCAAGGGCGGCGGCAAGACGCGCTGACCCTCCGGGGCTGACCCCCTCCAGGGCTGACCCTCCGGGGGCGGACCGACGACAACCGGCTGGCTGGTTGCGCGGGCTTCACGCGGCGCACGCGGGACACACCTCAACGCATACGAATGACGAACGCAGAGCGGGCTGCGGGCCCCCAGCCCGCTCTGCTTCGCGCCTCGCTCAGCTACGGACCTGTACGGCGCGGGCGGCCCGGTCGTGCAGTCCGCGGCCGTCCCGGTCCCAGACGACCGCCGGGATGATCAGCGCGAGCAGCAGGGTCCGCAGCGCCACCCAGCCGATGCCCAGGCGTCCACCGCCGACGGCGACGACGCGCAGCCCCAGCAGCCGTTTGCCGGGCGTGCAGCCGACCGTCCCGATGGTGAGCACGCTCAGCACCAGGAAGACGCCGAGGGCCGGATTGCTGGTCCTTTGCGGGTCACCGTCGGCCAGCAGGGCGTATGCGATCAGTACGCACAACGCCCAGTCGATGAAGAGGGCCCCGACGCGACGCCCCATCGAGGCGACCGAGCCCGGCCCCTCCGCCGGCAGCCCGAGCCGCTGGCCCCGGTACCCGAAGTCGACGCCCATGTCCTCGGCCGCCGCGCGCGGCCCGGAGAGCCACGATCCGATTGCTTGCCTGTTGTCCACCGGACCACCGTACTGCGCTCGGATAAACTCATGCGGGCGCGGGGCGCGCCCGGAGCACGGGCGGGCACGCTCGGCGGTTAACGTCTGCGAAACAAATGGGTCATGCTCGGGAAATCCCGGGTACCTATGGTCGGGCCCAGCGCGCCACCGCACATGGCTGCGCTCCGAGCAGCAATCCCGCCTCCTTAGCGGCGGGCCTAGGAGGAGTTGGATGTTCCAGAACGCCGACGAGGCAAATAAGTACATCAAGGACGAGGGCGTCAAGTTCGTCGACGTCCGATTCTGCGACCTGCCCGGCGTGATGCAGCACTTCACGATCCCGGCCGCGGTGTTCAACCCGACTGACGAGCTCGCGTTCGACGGTTCGTCGATCCGCGGCTTCCAGGCGATCCACGAGTCGGACATGGCGCTGCGCGCGGACCTCTCCACAGCCCGTCTGGACCCGTTCCGCCGGGACAAGACGCTGAACATCAACTTCTTCATCCACGACCCGATCACCGGCGAGCAGTACAGCCGTGACCCGCGGAACGTGGCCAAGAAGGCCGAGGCGTACCTCGCCTCCACCGGCATCGCCGACACCGCGTACTTCGGCCCCGAGGCCGAGTTCTACGTGTTCGACAGCGTGCGCTTCGCGACCAACGCCAACGAGTCGTACTACCACATCGACTCCGAGGCCGGCGCCTGGAACACCGGCGCGGTCGAGAACAACCGCGGCTACAAGGTCCGCTACAAGGGCGGCTACTTCCCGACGCCGCCGGTCGACCACTTCGCCGACCTGCGCGCCGAGATCTCCCTCGAGCTGGACAAGTGCGGCATGCAGGTCGAGCGCCAGCACCACGAGGTGGGCACCGCCGGCCAGGCCGAGATCAACTACAAGTTCAACACGTTGCTGGCCTCGGCCGACGACCTGATGCTCTTCAAGTACATCGTGAAGAACGTCGCCTGGCGCAACAACAAGACCGCGACCTTCATGCCGAAGCCGATCTTCGGCGACAACGGCTCGGGCATGCACGTGCACCAGTCGCTGTGGGCCGGAGGCGACCCCCTCTTCTACGACGAGCAGGGCTACGCCGGCCTCTCCGACATGGCGCGCTACTACATCGGCGGCATCCTCAAGCACGCGCCGTCACTGCTGGCCTTCACCAACCCGACCGTGAACTCGTACCACCGCCTGGTGCCGGGCTTCGAGGCACCAGTCAACATGGTCTACTCGCAGCGCAACCGCTCGGCCGCGATGCGCATCCCGATCACGGGTGCCAACCCCAAGGCCAAGCGCGTCGAATTCCGCGCCCCGGACCCGTCCAGCAACCCGTACCTCGCCTTCTCGGCGCTGCTGATGGCCGGCCTCGACGGCATCAAGAACAAGATCGAGCCGCCGGAGCCGATCGACAAGGACCTCTACGAGCTCGCTCCGGAGGAGCACGCGGGAGTCCAGCAGGTCCCGACCTCCCTCCCGGCCGTACTCGACGCCCTTGAGGCCGACCACGAGTACCTGCTGGCCGGTGGCGTCTTCACCACCGACCTGATCGAGACCTGGATCGACTACAAGCGGACGAACGAGATCGCGCCGATCCAGCTTCGGCCGCACCCGCATGAGTTCGAGATGTACTTCGACATCTAAGAAGCACGGTTAGATCAGCAGCGGAGATCGCGGAGAACTGGCCTTGAACTTCGGAAACCATTCTCAATGGTTTCCGAAGGTTTCCGGCTGATTCTCAGCCCCTTGTGCCATACCAGCGCAAGGCGATCTTGATTCACTGAGTGGTCGTCAGGTTACAGGTGAAGCCCCTCATTCGATTCGAGTGAGGGGCTTCGTCGTGTCCGTGTGCGCGCGTCCGACGCTCCCCCGATGCCGAGCCTTTGGGGAGTCGCGGCACATAGGGCAGAGGTAGACGACGCGCCCGCCGTCCGAGTTGGAGTGTTCAAGGGCGACGGCAGTTGGCGCGTCCGTGGGGCAGTCGCACTCGCGGCAGATCTCCGTCATGACGACCCCCATCCGCTGATCATGACCGCGCGCCACGGCCGCGTGATGATCTCCCGGTAGGTGTGGTGCGACGGGTGCCGCGCGGCATGCATGAGCGACGGGCGCCGGCGATGGCGAGGACGTCGTCCGGCGCGTCCGGCAGGAGGGGTGGAGGTAGCGCAGCGTCTCGCTGGTGACGGCGTCGGCAGCGTCGTAGTGGCCAGGCCCGGAGTCGCGGTGCGCCTGTGCGGCCAGCCACCCGGCGACGCCGATGGCGTGCGGGTCCTCGGACTCCCGCGCGGCGATCATCCCGCGTTCGCTCACGCGCCAGAGCAGCGAGGCGTCCGGCTGGTAAGCGATGAAGAACTGGCTGAGGCTGCAGGCCTCGGCGAGGACGCCCTGTGCCGCGCGGCGGTCCGTGGCGCGGTCCGTTTGGCGTACGGACAGCTGCGCGTCGCGGATCAGGTCGGGCAGCAGCCTGCCGATCACTTCCCGGTGGTTCGGCGCGGGGTGCCGGGCCGACCAGGCGCGGGCGAGGCGTGCCGCCCAGTTGGTCGCGCGTCATACCGCGCCGGGTGCGGAGGATTTGCAGTCTCTGACCGAACGCCAGCGGATCAGCGTACGGGTCCGGGCCAGCATCTGGAGAAACGGCCTCGCCCCTCTCTGAACAGCTCGTCACTGTCAGGGTAGGGGGCAGGGCCGCAGCCAGGGGCCTCAGGCAGGTGATAGCCGGACGACGTGCGGCGGGGCGGGAGCGGAAGTCCTGCCCGGTGGGGGAAGCCTCGCGTCCGTATGCACCAAGCGCCCCGCCCACCCCGACCCGTGCAGCTAGCATGAATCGCTTACCTGCCACCGGCGGACGGGCGCCCCACGCGATGACGAGCGGACTGCGAGCACGGTACCGGCGGTTGAGGTCGGCCGGCGGTGAGGTCGGGAGGTTCGGGGCGGTCGGGGCTTCCGGGTGGGTGGTGGACACGGCGGTGTTCAATCTGTGTCTGCATACGCTGCATCTGCCGTCGGTGCGCTCCGGTGTGATCTCGATGGCTGTCGCGACCTGCACCAACTATCTCGGCAACCGCTACTGGACCTACCGCCGCCGCGACCGCAGTCGGCGGCTGCGCGAAGTCGGGCTGTTTCTGCTGTTCAGCGGGATCGGCATGGTCATCCAGAACGGTGTGCTCGCGCTCTCCCACTACGGGCTCGACCACACGTCCGCGCTCGCCGACAACATCGCGAAGAACGTCGTCGGCCTCGGGCTCGCCACGTTGTTCCGGTTCTGGTCGTATCGCACGTGGGTGTTCCGGGTGCCGATCGCGGACCTCGGGAGCGCCGGCGGGGTGCTGCGTCCGGTGGGCGACGGGATCGGGCCGGAACCCGGATCGGGAGTGAGCGGCGAAGACGGCGGAAGCGGCGAAGATGAGGATGCTGCCTGACATCCGTAAGCGCATCCCCGCTCCCGACACCCCCGACACTTCGGTGAGCGCCGACACGTACCGCTCGTAGGGTCGCCGGCATGGACACCAACCCGGGCGACACGCCCAGCCGCCGCTTCGCCGATCTGCACCGGCCCGGTCTGCCGTTCGTGCTGCCGACCACCTGGGACTACGCGCTCGGGGCGCTGCTGGCCGCCGAGGGGTTCCCTGCCGTGGGGACCACCAGTCTGGGCCTGGCCGCCGTGGCCGGGTACGCCGACGGTGATGCGGTGGGGGTGGACGGGACCGTGGAGTTGGCCCGGCGGCTGTGCGGGCTGGCGGCGCTGGTCAGCGTCGACATCGCGGACGGGTTCAGTGAGGTGCCCGAGCGGGTGGCCGATCTGGTGGAGCGGCTCGCGGCGTACGGCGTGGTGGGTGTGAACATCGAGGACGGGCGCAACGGCGGGGCGCTCGCCGACGTGGGGCGGCAGTGCGCGCTCATCGGGGCGGTCAAGGCGCGTACGCCGGACGTCTTCGTGAACGCCCGGGTGGACACCCACTGGCTCCAGGACCGGCCCGGCCCGTTGGCCGAGACCCTGGAGCGCGCCACGGCGTACGCGGGCTCGGGGGCGGACGGGATCTTCGTACCGGGGCTGGTCGACGCGGGCGTTGTCGAGGCGGTGGTCGGGGCCGTTTCCGCGCCGCTCAACGTGTTGTTCCAGCCCGGCGGCCGTACGGTCCGCCGGCTCGGCGAACTCGGCGTTGCGCGCGTCAGCCTGGGGTCGCTGCTCTATCGCAGCGCGGTGCGGGCGGCCTTCGATACGGCTTGCGCGGCGGACGAGAGCGGTCGGGAGGAGGGGCGTGGCGGGAGCGGGGCGGTGAGGGCGGTGGGAGCGGTGGGGGGCGGTCCTGTGCCCGGTTACTCCGACATTGCGGCGTTGCTGCCCGGCGTACCGAGCGCGGGCGCGGCTACCGGGGCCGGGGCGGGCGCGGCGACGGGCGCGGCGACGGGCGCGGCGACGGGCTCAGGCAAGCACTGACCGCACAGGCTGACACACACGGGCTGACCGCACACCAGCCCGCACAGCACGCCCGCTCACCCCTCCGCCGGCACCCCGAGCTGTTCCGGCCGGACGCCCAGCCTCCGCTCCAGTTCGGCCAGGCCGAGCGGCGTGACCTTCACCGCGCGCCGGGTGCCGATGCGGGTCGCCCAGCCGCGTTCCAGGGTCAGCCGGCACAGCTCGGCGCCCGCCGTGCCCGCGAGGTGCGGGCGGCGTTCCGTCCAGTCCAGGCAGGAGCGGGCGAGCGGGCGGCGGGAGGAGGGTGCGCCGGTGAGGTCCGCGCCGAGGTCGCGCAGCCAGTCGCCGCCCGCGTCGGTCAGCGCGAAGCCGTTGTCCTGGCGCAGCAGGCCGGCCGTTGTCATGGCCTCGGTGATGACGACTCCGAGCCGACCCGCGAGGTGGTCGTAGCAGGTGCGCCCGCGCGCCATGGCCTCGCCCGCCGTGTGGGAGCGCAGTCCGCTCGGCCGGGCGGGGGACGGCGCGGCGTACGCGGCCAGGTCCTCGACCAGCCGGGCGACGCCGGCTCCGGCGAGGCGTACGTAGCGGTGCCGGCCCCGGCGTTCCTGTACGAGCAGGCCGCCGTCGACGAGCCGGGTCAGATGCTCGCTGATAGTTGACGGTGCGACCTCGCAGTGGCGCGCCAACTCGCCGTTCGTCCAAGCGCGTTGGTCCAGCAGCGCGAGGCAGACCGCGGCCCGCGTCCCGTCGGCGAGCAGCGCGGCCAGCGCCGCCAGGCGTGGGACGGTGCGGTCGCCACCAGCGCCGGAACCGCCGCCCGGAGCACCGCCGGAAGCACCGCCGGAACCGCTGGTGTCGAACCCGCCGCCGCCACCGGCATCCGTATCGGCACTCGTCGCACGCATACGTCCATCATGCCGCCCCCGGCGCAGGCGCGGCGGACGCGTCTGCGTCTCGTCGTCATGCCCCGCACCGCATCGGGCGTACGGCGAAAGGGCTCTGCGGCTCCCTGGGCACAGCCGGGGCTGGGCCGGTTGCAGGGGTGGCCGAGGGTGCCGAGGGCGAGCCCGCCAAGGGCAGCTCCGAGGGTCTGGAGCAGGTACGGGGTTACAAGCGGCCCGAGGGGACGCCGGACCAGCTGTGGGCGCCGCCGACCGCCGAGCTGCGCGACATCGGCGAGGCCTCGTTCGGTCCGCTGCCGCCGCACGCGGAGACGGTGCACGGCCCTGACGACCGGGTTCAGATCACCGACACCGCGGTGTACCCGTGGCGGGTCCACTGCTCGCTGCTGATCACCGCCGCGACAACTCCCTTTGGCTCGGCACCGGTTGGTTCATCGGCCCGCACACCCTCGCCACCGCGGGACACGTCGTCTTCATCAAGAACAGCGGCGTCCCGGCCGTGACGGCTGGGTCCAGAGCATCAACGTCATGCCGGGGCGCAACGGCTCCAGCCTGCCGTACGGCGTCGCGACCAGCACGAGCTTCCGCTCGGTCACCGGCTGGACGGGCAACGGCGACGAGAACCAGGTGCTCGCTCAGCGCGGGCGCGTGGGTGCGCTCCGCCCAGGGGCCGGTGCTCAGCAGCCCGATCCGCATCCGCTGCGGGGACGGGCTCGGGACCGAGGCCGGGCTCGGGGCCGGGACTGGAGCCGGGGCCGCGCCGGTCATGCGGTGTACACCTCGGTGTGCCCGAGGTAGGAAGGCCGGTCCATGTCGCTGATCTCCACAGAGGTGTGAACGGTCAGTCCGGGCACGGTCGCCAGATGCTCGCGGGTGAGCTCCAGGACGGCGCGGGACAGCTCCGACTTCGACTCCGGGGCGCGGCCGGACAGCAGCGCCACCTCGATACGGATCATGGCCTGGCCCGGCGACCCGTCGCCGATGACGGCCTCGTCGATCCGCCGGAACCGGGTCTTGCAGCCCTCCACCGAGGCGCCGACCGTCTTGGCGATGACGGGGTGGAGCGCCGAGCCGAATCCTGACCGGTCGAAGGCCCCGGACAGAGTGTCGGAATAGTCGACGGCGATATGCGGCATCGTGCCCTCCAGATACGGGGTGGTTCGTGTTCGCCGACCGGGGATCACGTCATCGCTCCTCGGCCGCTGATCGTTGGCAGCGTAGATGATCGGCCCGCGAGCGCCCCCTACCGTCCCTTCCCGCTCCCCCGCGCTCCCCCGCACGCCCCTCCCCGTCCGAACTGTGGACAGGCGGTACGAACTGTGGACAGACAGAGCGCGGCGGGCGGGGTCTCTGCTTCAATGGGGGGCATGGCCAGCTTCCAGCACACCGCGACGGGTCGCTTCGACCTTGAGCCGTTCTGGCCCTCCCGGCAGGCGCACCACTTCGACCGCGAGTGTCGCCGCGCGACTGACGCGCCGGCCCCCGCAGCGCTGACCCCGGGTCTCTGAGCACTCTTCAGCCAGAGCACCGACCGCAGTCAGCCGCCGATCTTCCGTATCGGCCGCCCGCCCGCGCGCATCCCGTCCCCCGACGAATCCCTGCGCGAAAGAGCTGTGATCCCATGCCGAATATCCGGCCGCTGCCTGCCTCTTCCTCCACCGCCACCGCTTCCGACACCGCGCTGTCCGAGTCGCTCTCGTACGCACCGCCGCATCCGAGCGCGCCTGCGCACCCGAACCGCCACCGGCTGCGCGCCGTGGCGCCCGACGAGGTGCCGCCGGTCGCGGAGCTGCTGCACTCCGGCGCGACCTGGCTGCCCGCGCCGCCGCACACGCTCCCCGTACTCCCCGGCCAGCCGCCGATGGTCGGCTATCTCGTGCTCGTACCTGCCGACCGGCGGGGCCAGGAAGCCCCGCGGGCCGAGCCCCGCGAGTCGGCCGTACGCGTCGACTCCGACCAGCGGACCGCGCACGTCCAGGGCCGCGCGCTGGATCTGACCTACCTCGAATTCGAGCTGCTGGCGCACCTCGTCGCCCGGCCGCACCGGGTGCACACCCGCGACCAGCTCGTCACCACGGTCTGGGGTTACGGGCATGTGGGCGACGGCCGGACCGTCGACGTCCACATCGCGAGGCTGCGCCGCAAGTTGGGCGTGGAGCAGCGTGGATCGATCGTGACGGTGCGGCGGGTCGGCTACAAGTACGTGCCGGTGGGCTGAGCTCCGGCGCGCCTTCGCGGGTCCGGGGGCGGAGTCCGGGAAGCCGGGTGCGAGGTCCGGGAAGCCGGGGCCGGGGGCGGACCGTCCCCCGTACCCCGGCGCACACCGTCGCCTGCCGCGCCGGCGCGGCGGGCCGGCGCGGCGGGCGGGCCGGCGCGGCGGGCGGCTCGGATCCAGGAATCCGGCGGGAGGCGTCACAGCCGGGTGTCCCCCGGATTCGCGCGGCGGAAAGCCCGGTGAAGGGGTGGTGCTGGGTACACCATGGTCCGGGTGTGGAGGCGGGTGACCGATCATGGATGCGAGCCTCAGACTGGTAGCAGGCCCGACAGGCGGGTGTGCGCATCCGGTCCACCCAGTACAGGAGTACGAGATGAAGCTCCGCGGAGCATTGCTGGCCCCCGCGCGAGGGCTCGGGCTGGCCGTCATGACGCTCGTCGGCTCGATCACGCTCCTTGTGCTGTCGGTCATCTCCATCGCCCTGATCGCGCTGGGCCTGGGCGTCTTCACCACGCCGCACATCCTCAATCTGGTGCGCGCCTACGCCAACCACCGGCGGCTGCTCGCCCACGAGTGGGGCGGCATAACGATCCCGCTGCCCTACCGCCAGCTCCCCCCGGACGTCCGCAAGGGCGTCGTGGGCCAGGTGGAGCGGTGCAGCCTGATGCTGAAGGACCCGGCGACCTGGCGGGATCTGCAGTGGCTGCTCGTCGACATGACGGCCGGCTTCGTCACCGCGGTGCTGCCGGCCGGCCTGATCGCCGAGGGGCTCTTCGGCTTCGTGCTCGCGGCCGGGGTCTGGCATCCGGTCCACGAGTCCGGAGACGGCCTCTGGTACGCCTTCATCCCCGTCGACTCGCAGAGCACCGCCAACTCCGCCGCCGTGCTCGGCGCCATCTGGATCACGATCGCCCTCGCCAAGGGCCCCGAGCTGCTGCGCGGCCACTTCCGGCTCTCCCGGTCACTGCTCCAGCCCACCCACGAGATGACCCTCGAACAGCGCGTCGACCGGCTCACCGAGACCCGGCACGACGCCCTGGACACCTCCGCCGCCGAGCTGCGCCGCATCGAGCGCGATCTGCACGACGGCGCGCAGGCCCGGCTGGTCGCCATGGGCATGACCCTCGGGGTCATCGACGCCATGATCGAGAAGGACCCGGCCAAGGCCAGGAAGCTGCTCGCGCAGGCCCGCGAGTCCTCCGCCGACGCCCTCACCGAGCTGCGCGACCTGGTCCGCGGCATCCACCCGCCGGTGCTCGCCGAGCGCGGGCTGGGCGATGCCGTACGCGCCCTGGCACTGCGCATGCCGCTGGACATCGAGGTCGAGGTGGACCTGCCGGGGCGGGCCGAGGAGCCCGTCGAGTCGGCCGCCTACTTCGCGGTGAGCGAGGTGCTGACCAATGTGGCGAAGCACTCGGGCGCGGAGCGCGTCTGGCTCGATCTGCACTACGACGCCGCCGCCGGGACACTCCGGGTCAGCGTCACGGACGACGGAAAAGGCGGGGCGGATGTGGCGAAAGGCACTGGGCTGAGCGGGATCGAGCGCAGGCTCGGTACATTCGACGGCGTACTCGCCGTCAACAGCCCGGTTGGCGGACCCACCATGGTGACCATGGAGATTCCGTGCGCGTTGTCCTCGCCGAAGACCTCTTCCTCCTGAGAGACGGTCTTGTCCGGATGTTGGAGGCGTACGACTTCGAGATCGCCGCCGCCGTCGACAACGGACCCGATTTGACCCGGGCCCTCGCGGAGCTGGAGCCGGACGTCGCGGTCGTCGACGTCCGGCTTCCGCCGTCGTTCACCGACGAGGGACTGCAGTGCGCGCTCGCCGCGCGGCGCGCCAAGCCGGGCCTGCCGGTGCTGGTGCTCTCGCAGCACGTCGAGCAGCTCTACGCACGCGAGCTGCTGGCCGACGGCACCGGCGGGATCGGCTATCTGCTCAAGGACCGGGTCTTCGACGCGGAGCAGTTCATCGACGCGGTCCGCCGCGTCTCCGAGGGCGGCACCGCGATGGACCCGCAGGTCATCTCGCAGTTGCTGACCCGGCGCGCCCAGGACAAGCCGCTCGTCGGGCTGACGCCGCGCGAGCGCGAGGTGATGGAGCTGATGGCGCAGGGCAGGTCGAACGCGGCCATCGCGGCCACGCTGTACGTCACCGAGCGGGCCGTCGCCAAGCACACGTCGAACATCTTCGGGAAGCTGGACCTGCCGCCGTCCGACGACGACAACCGCCGGGTGCTCGCGGTGCTGGCCTACCTCGACCGGGGCTGACCCGACGGCGGGGGCTGACCCGCCCGGCCCCCGGCTGCCCAGTCGGCTTCGGCCCGGCCCGCCGCGGCCCCCACTCCGGCCGGGCCGCCCGTCCACCCCCGCGCCCCATTGCTCACGGTTGTCCCGGCCGTTAGCGTGCGCTGCGCACGCATCCGTTGTCACCGGTCACCACCGCGCAGTGGAGGGACACACGTGAGCGATCTTTCCCGACGCATGATCCTGGGGACCGCCGGAGCGCTCGGCGTCACCGTCGCGCTCAACGGCCACTCCCCCGCGGCGGCGGCCGACGCCGCGTTCGACACCGGTCCGGCGCGCGCCGCGCTGGACCGGCTGCTGCCCGAGCACGCCGGACAGTTCCGGCTCGTGGCGCTCAGCGGCAAGGAGCGCTTCCGGGTCGGCGGCAAGCCGGGCCGCATCGACGTCGCCGGCACCAGCAACGCGGTGCTGCTCACCGCCGTGCACTGGTATCTGAAGTACGTCTGCCACGCGCAGATCACCTGGGCGGGCGGCCAACTGGACCTGCCACGCCGGCTGCCCGCGCCGCACGGCCCGCTGGAGCGGTCCGCGACCGTCCCGCACCGCTTCGCGCTCAACGACACCAGCGACGGCTACACCGCCCCGTACGCGGACTGGCCGCACTGGGAGCGGCAGCTCGACGTGCTGGCGCTGCACGGCTGCAACCAGGTGCTGATCACCGCGGGCCAGGAGGCCGTCTACCACCGGCTGCTCCAGGGATTCGGCTATACGGAGGCCGAGTCCCGCGGCTGGTTCCCGGCCCCCAGCCACCAGCCGTGGTGGCTGCTCCAGAACATGAGCGGCTACGGCGGCCCGGTCGGCCCCGAACTGCTCGCCGGGCGGACCGAGCTGGGCCGGAAGATCATCACGCGGATGCGGGACCTGGGGATGAACCCCGCCGTCCCCGGCTACTTCGGCACCGTCCCGGTCGGCTTCGAGCAGCGCAATCCGGGGGCCCGCACGATCCCGCAGGGCGTCTGGAACGGGCTGCCGCGCCCCGACTGGCTCGACCCGCGCACCCCCGCCTTCCGCGAGGTGGCCGCCGCCTTCTACCGGCACCAGCACGATCTGTTCGGCCCCCTCGACCACTTCAAGATGGACCTGCTGCACGAGGGCGGCAGCGCCGGCGACGTACCGGTCCCGGACGCGGCCCGCGCCGTCGAGGCCGCGCTGCACACCGCCAGGCCCGCCGCGACCTGGGTGATCCTCGGCTGGCAGGCGAACCCGCGGCGCGATCTGCTGGAGGCCCTGGACAAGAGCCGGCTGCTGATCGTGGACGGCCTCTCCGACCTCGACACGGTGACCGACCGGGAGAAGGACTGGGGCGGCACTCCGTACGCGTTCGGCACCATCCCCGACTTCGGCGGTCGCACGACCGTGGGCGCCAAGACCCATATGTGGACCGACCGGTTCGCCGCCTGGCGCGACAAGCCGGGCAGCAAGCTGGTCGGCACCGCGTACATGCCGGAGGCCGTCGAACGCGACCCGGCGGCCTTCGAGCTGTTCAGCGAACTGGCCTGGCGCGACGACCCGGTGGACCGTACGAGCTGGTTCTCCGACTACGCCCGGCTGCGCTACGGCGGCAGCGACCGCAAGGCGCGCGAGGCCTTCGCCGCGCTGCGCGACACCGCGTACCGGATCAGCAGCGCCGACGGCCGCCCGCACGACAGCGTCTTCGCGGCCCGCCCGAGCCTCGACGCGCGCTCGGGCACCTACTTCGCCACCCACGCGCCCGCCTTCGACCTCGCGGACTTCGACGCGGCCTTCGCGGCGCTGCTGGGTGTGCGCGGCGGGCTGCGCGGCTCGGACGCCTACCGCTACGACCTCACCGACACCGCCCGGCAAGCCCTGGCGAACCGCTCCTGGCAGCTGATCCGGCAGCTCAAGGACGCCTACCGGCACAAGGACCTGGCGACCTTCCGCGCGCTGGCCGCGCTGTGGCTGCGGCTGATGGCGCTGAGCGAGGAGATGACCGGCGCGCACCGCCGGTTCCTGCTCGGGCCCTGGCTGGACGAGGCCAAGCGGGCGGCCTCCGACGAGAGCGAGTCGGCCCGGCTGGAACATACCGCCCGGGTCCTGCTCACCACCTGGGCGGACCGCCCGGCCGCCGACGGCGGCCATCTCGCCGACTACGCCAACCGCGACTGGCACGGCCTGATCGGCGACTTCCCTCTGCCGTGCTGGCGGCGCTACTTGGACGAGCTGGAGGACGCGTTGGCCGCGGGCCGGGAGCCGGCGGCCTTCGACTGGTACGCGATCGAGGAGCCCTGGACCCGCGAGCGCAAGAGCTACCCGCTGCGGCCGACCGCGGACCCGTACCGCACGGCCAAGCGGGTGCACGACGTCCTCGCCGCCGCCCCGTACCAGGGCACGGTGACCGTCTCCGCCGAGCCGCCCGCGCTGCCCCCCGGCGGCAGCGCTCTGGTCCGGGCCTCCTTCCGCAACGTCAACGGGCTGCGCGCCACCGGCCGCGTCGACTTCACGCTGACCGGACCGGACGCGCGGCCGCACGGCCCGGCCTCGCTGCCGCGCGTCCCGGCGGCCGGCGCCGGCTCGGTGCGCTGGCGGGCCGGCGCGCCCGACGCGCCGCTCGACAAGCCGCTGGTGCCGGTCCCCTACGAGCTGACGGTGCGCTACGGCCCGCAGGGCGAGAGGCGGGTGCGGACGGTCCTGCCCGGCACGCTGTTCGTCGCCGGGCCGCTTGACAGCGGCCTCAGGACGGTCACCGACAACGCGGCCGTCTTCGGCCAGTCGGGTGACCGCTTCGCCATCGACGGCGCGGGCGCGGACCTGTGGAAGGGCACCGCCGAGTTCGGCTCGGTCTACCGCGAGCGCGCCCTCGCGGACGGCACGGCGGTGACGGTACGGGTGGCCGCCCAGCCGGCGACCGGCCCCTGGGCACGGGCCGGGATCATCGCCCGCAACAGCCTGGCCACCCCCGGCTCGCCCGGTTTCCTGAACCTCTCGGTGACCCCGGCGAACGGCGCCGTGCTCTCCTACGACTCCACCGGCGACGGCACCCTCGACCTCTACCAGCGGATCACCGGCGTCAAGGCCCCGGTCCTGCTGCGGCTCTCCCGCGCCGGCGACGGCGGCAAGAGCGGCGCCTTCACCGGCGCGTGCTCGACGGACGGCGGCGCGAACTGGCGCACGGTCGGGACCGTGACCGTGCCGGGGACGGCGGCGCGTCAGGACGTCGGCCTGTTCATGTCGGCGACGAACGGTGGCAGCGGGGCGCGTGGGACGGTGGAGTTCAACGGCTGGCGGATCGCCTGACACGGACCGGACGGCGGGGGAGCTGACCAGGCTGTTCAGCAGGAACGGTCCGCCTGAGCCCCGTCGGCAAGGTGACCATCGGAGGATTCACTCGTTCTACGGAACGTGCAGCAGCAAGCGACGCAAGCGACAGCCCCCCGCCCGGACTACACCGCCCCCGTTGACGTCGAGCAGGCCGAGGCCGCGCTCGTCGAGCACTACCCCCGGCTGGTGCGGCTCGCCTACCTGGTGCTCCCACCCTCGCTCGGGCGCAACCGCCGTGTGCTGACCGCGCATTCGATCCCCCAGCGCGCGCTCCCGCGCAGCCGTACGAGCGTCGCGGCCATCGCGCTGCCGGAGCAGCGCAAGTCCGGGGGGCCCGAGGCCGACGGGGACGAGGGCGCCGATCCCGGCTACACCTTCGTCCGGCAGCGCGTGCTGCGCGCCGCGCTGGACCTGTCCGGCCCCCGGCGGCGCTGGTATCTGCCCGACCGCAGCCAACTCCCGCCGCTCTTCCCGCAGGTGTGGGGACTGCGGCTGTTCCCGCGCTCCGGCGGGGCGGAGGAGCTCGCCCTGGACCAGACGCTGGCCTCGCTCTCCGGTCCCGGCCGCGCCGCGTTCGTCCTGCGCGAGCTGGAACAGCTCACGGACCGCTACGCGCGCCAGGTGCTGGCGGCCGTCGGCGTCGAGAACCCGCGCGCCGCCGTCACGGAGGCGGACGACGTCCAGGTGCCGGCCGGCAGCCGGGACCGCCCGCTGCTCGAATCGGCCGAGTTCGACCCCTGCTCGCTCCAGGCACGCCCCACCGACCTGATGCGCCGCCGCCAGCACGGCAGGGCCGCGCTCGCGGCCGGCGCGGCGGTCCTGGTGTGCGGCGCGCTGCTCGGTCTGCCGGGCGATGGCTGGGGCCCGGACGGAGCCGCCGCCCCGCCCTACGCGCAGAACATCGCCGCGCAGCAGGCCCTCGACCCGGCCGAGCTGACCGAGGTCGAGCCCGCCGCGTGGCGCAGCTCGGCCCGTACGGACTTCACCGTGTGGCCCGCGCGGGGCGACCGCGTCGGCGACAAGGAGCTGCTGCGCCGCGCACTCGCCGTCTGGGCGCGGCCCGGCGCGGCGGTGCAGGTCTCGGCGACGCCGGGAACCCCGGCCGGACCCCCGGCGGGACCGCCGCAGCTGCTCTACGCCGGCGAGGTCGACCAGGCCGCCGTGGTGCTGCTCCACGACGGCCTGCGGGTCGTGCGCTACGCCGAGCCGAAGGCGGCGGACGACGCCGAGGGCGAGGGGACCGGCGCGGCGCTGGACTTCGCCCGGACGGACAACGCGGACACGGCCGCCTCGACCGCCCTGATCGTCGGCCGCACCGACGGCAACGTCCGCTATCTGCTGGCCCCCTGGCTGCGCCGCGCGGGCGTCCGCGACCTGGTGAAGCCTGCCGCCGCGGCCCGGCCGCTGACCGTGGCCGCGGACGGGGTGACCGACCCGGTGCCGAGCCCGGCGCCCTCGCGTGCCTGCGCCGCCTGGCCCGCCCTCCAGCTCGGCTCCCGGCTGGTGACCGACCTGGGCGAGCTGGCCCCGGCCCGGCTGACGTACGGCAATCCCTCGGCCGGCCCGCGGGACGTGTCCGCCGGCCCGGCCGGGAGCGTGGCGCGTACCTCCTGGGCGCGCACCGCCTGCCAGCTCCAGGACGTGCGCTCGCAGGGCGTGCGGACCGTCAACGCCTGGGCGTACGCCGCGCAGCCGCTGCCCGAGCAGAGCGGCACCGCGCTGTGGGTGTGCACCCGCGCCGACACCTGGCGCGGCGGCGGCGACCGGGTGCTCGCGCAGTTCCTGGCCCCGGCCGCCGGGCCCGGCACACCGGGCGCGGTCGTCGCGCGGGCCGAGGACTCCCCGGCGTGCGGGGCACGGCAGCCGCGGGCGCTGGCCGGGGTGGTGTGGAAGTCGCGGGCCGGGAATTGGTACGTACTGGCCGCGGGCAACCGTCAGGTCGCCTCGATCACCGCGAGCGGCGGGGTGCGGGGCAGCGCGCAGGGCCACCTGCTCGCCGTACCCGCCAAGCAGGGCTCGCACGCCGAGCTGCGGGCGCGGCTCGCGGACGGCAGCGGGTTCAGCGCGCTGCACTGAGGGCGGGGCGGGAGGGGGCCGGGTGGCGCGATGGCCTGCGATCGCCGGTTCGACTGGCGATTCGACTGCCGGTGCGATCGTCAGTGCGATTGTCGGTGCACAGGTCTGTCGCGCCGCCTTACTCGCCAGTACATTGACAACATGTCTAATACGGCCAAGGTGCAGCCCCTCCCGGTCGCGTCCGAGCACACCGCGCTGAAAGCCCGCAATGTGGCCTTCGAGTGGTCGGACACCCCCTTGCACTGGGTTCCAGGCGATCCGTTCACGACCCACACCATCAATGTGCTGCACCTGCTGCTGCCGGCCGGCGAGCGCTGGTTCGTACACGTCTATAAACAGATACTTCCGTACATCCACGACCCGAAGCTGCGCGAGGACGTCATCGGCTTCATCGGCCAGGAGTCGATGCACGCCCAGGCGCACTCCGGCGTGCTGCCGCACCTCAAGGCGCAGGGCCTCGACCCGACCCCGTACACCGACCAGGTCGAGTGGCTCTTCGAGCGGATGCTCAGCGACCACACCGCGCCGCCGATGGCGCGCCGCTGGTGGCTGCTGGAACGGGTCGCGATGATCGCGGCGATCGAGCACTACACGGCGGTGCTCGGACAGTGGGTCCTCGACGCCGAGGCGCTGGACCGCAAGGGCGCCGACCCGACCATGCTCGACCTGCTGCGCTGGCACGGCGCGGAGGAGGTCGAGCACCGCTCGGTGGCCTTCGAGGTCTTCATGCACCTCGATGGCGGCTACAAGCGACGCGCCCGCACCTGGGCGAGCGCCTTCACCGCTCTGATGTGGCTGTGGCAGCGCGGCGTGAAATTCTTCATGGCCAACGACCCGACGGTGCTGCGCACCGAGCCGCACATCAAGGAGTTCTTCCGGGCCGGCAAGCAGGGCCTGCTGCCGACGCCGGGCGCGATCCTGGGGGCCGCGCCGCGCTATCTGCGCCGTTCGTACCACCCTTCGCAGGAGGGCTCGACGGCTCAGGCGCTCGCCTACCTGGCGAAGTCGCCCGCGGCTCGGGCCAGTGAGCCGGCAGTGCCGGTGACGGCGGCGGCGCAGCCCGGCAAGGGGG
Source organism: Streptomyces sp. H27-D2 (assembly GCF_035828615.1). NCBI lineage: Bacteria > Bacillati > Actinomycetota > Actinomycetes > Kitasatosporales > Streptomycetaceae > Streptomyces > Streptomyces sp. H27-D2. The sequence goes on from NZ_JAYMZR010000026.1 coordinate 40,717, forward strand.
CGGCGGGAGCCGCCGCGGCTCCGGAGCAGGCGTCAACCCCGGCCCAGGAGCGGGCCGGCGCCCCGAAGGCGGACTCGGCCCCGAAGCCGGCCGCGTCCTCGAAGCCGACCGGCGCTGCGAAGCCCGCCCCGACGCCGAAGCCCGCATCCGTCCCGGGTCCGGCTACCGGCTCGGAGCCGGCCGGCACTGCCAAGCCCGCCCCGGACCCGGAAGGGGCCTGACCCATGCCGATCCGAACGCGCCACGTCCTGCTCATAGCCGGCGCGGCCTGGGTGGTCCGCCGTCGGCCGCGCCGCAAGCTGCGCGCGCCCCGGCCGCCGCTGTGGCCGCTGCCCGGCGGGGGAGCAGCCGCGCCCGCCGTCGCCCCCGGCGCGCTGCGGCTGACGGTGGACGAGCGGACGATGGAGGCGGACGGTGTCGTACGGCTGCGGCTGACCGGCGAGGAGTTGCCGGCCTGGGAGCCGGGAGCGCACCTCGATCTCGTGCTGTCGTCGGGGACCGTCCGCCAGTACTCGCTGTGCGGCGACCCCGCCGACACGGCCGGCTACGCCATCGCGATCCGCCGGATCGACGAAGGCCGGGGCGGCTCCCGCGAGGCGCACGACCTGCTGCGCGAGGGCGAGCGGGTCGAGGTGCACGGCCCCCGCAACCGCTTCCCGCTGGTGGACGCGCCCGCGTACGTCTTCGTCGCGGGCGGCATCGGGATCACCCCGATCCTGCCGATGCTGCGCGCCGCCGAGGCCGCCGGGACGCCCTGGCGGCTGCTGTACGGCGGGCGTTCGCGCCGCACGATGCCCTTCCTCGACGAGATCGAGAAGCTCGGCGGCCCGGCCGGCCGGGTCACCGTCGCCGCCGAGGACGAGCAGGGGCTGCCGGACCTGTCCGCGCTGCTCGTCGGTCTCCCCGAGGGCGCGGCGGTCTACTGCTGCGGACCGGAAGGGCTGATGGACGCCGTCGCCGCCCTGTGCGTGCGGACGCCGCCGGACGGCGGCCTGCACCTGGAGCGGTTCTCCCCCGCCACCGGCTCGCCGGCCGGGGAGGAGCGCGCGTTCGAGGTCGAACTGCGCCGCACAGGGCGCACGGTCACCGTCCCGGCCGGCACCAGCGCGCTGGCGGCCCTCCGCGCGGAGGCGCTGCCCGACATCGCGTACTCCTGTCAGCAGGGCTTCTGCGGTACGTGTCAGCAGAGCGTGCTGTCCGGCGAGGTCGATCACCGGGACGAGCTGCTCACCGACACGGAACGTATCGACTCGATGCTGATCTGCGTGTCGCGGGCCCGGGGCGAGCGGCTCACGCTCGACCTCTGAACGGACACCGAGGGCGCGGCCCGGTCCGCCCGCCGGGCCGGGTGGGCGGGCGGACCGGGTGGGCGGACCGGCAGCCCCGGCGGCCGTTACAGCGGTCGTTAGAGTGGGCGCATGACGACCGGTGTGCGCCGCAGGATGGGCGTCGAGGAGCGACGCGATCAGCTGATCGCCGTCGCACTCGACCTCTTCAGTCACCGCTCCCCCGACGAGGTCTCGATCGACGAGATCGCCGCGGCTGCCGGGATATCCCGCCCCCTCGTCTACCACTACTTCCCCGGCAAGCAGAGCCTGTACGAGGCCGCGCTGCGCCGCGCCGCCGACGATCTCGCGTCCCGCTTCTTCGAACCGCCGGACGGCGCGCTCGGGGAGCGGCTGCTGCGGGTGATGGGCCGCTTCTTCGACTTCGTCGACGGACACGGTCCGGGTTTCACGGCGCTGATGCGCGGCGGCCCCGCGGCGGCCGGCCTGGCCGGTTCCGCCAGCCGGGCCAACGCCATGATCGACGAGGTGCGGCAGGCCGCGTACGAGCAGATCATCGCCCACCTCGGCATTGAACACCCCGCCCCGCGCATGGAGTTGCTCGTCCGCTCCTGGATCTCGCTCGCCGAGACGACCGCGCTGATCTGGCTCGACGGCCGCGTCATCCCGCGCGCCGAGCTGGAGCTGCAACTCGTCCACGACTTCGCGGCGCTGGCCGCGGTGAGTGCGGCGTACGACGAGGGCATGGCCGCCCAACTCCACCGCATGCTCACCGACGAGCCCCCGGACGGCCCCTTCTCGGCCCTGGTTCAACGCCTGCTCGCGCTGGTCCCCCAGCAGTCCTGAGATCTCAAGTCCCCTCTTGCGTACGGTAATTGTCTGGGTAAAGATCGGGGCTGAGGCTCCATCAGGAAGTCGGCGCCTTCAGCCGCCCGCCCCCGACCCGATACAGAGGATGACAACGTGCCGGACTCCCCGCCCAGCCCCGCCGCCGCGCCCGCGCCCGAGACACCGCTGTGGCTCCAGGGGCGCGAAGCGGTCGTCGCCGCCGCTGATCCCGGGGACTGGCGGGACGAGGCGCCGGACTACCACCTGTCGCACACGGTGATGCCCGGACAGCGGACGCACCGGTTCGAGGCGGGTTCGCTCGAAGCGATCGCCGAGAGCATCGTCCAGGTCTTCGAGATGGAGGTCTCGCACAAGAAGGACCCGCGGACCTGGGTCTCGATGGTCACGGACACCTTCCGCACCCGCATCAACGGCGGTGCGTGGGCGAGCGCCGCCGACATCGTCGAGCAGGGCAGTTACAACATCCTCATCGGCGACAGCATCTTCTACCCGGCGGGCGCGGAGGACTTCGACTCCTCGCACAAGGTGTTCCACACCGCCTTCCCGCAGGGGTTCTTCTGGGAGGTGCTCGATGTCCTCTCGCCGCCGCCGACGGTCACCTTCCGCTGGCGGCACTGGGGCAGCTTCGAGGGTGAGTACAAGGGCTTCCGGCCCAGCGGCGAGACGATCGAGATGTTCGGCGTCAGCGTCGCCACTGTCAGCGACGACCTGCGGCTGTTGGAGGTCGAGCACTTCTACGATCCGACGAGCTTCCTCGGGCGGCTCACGGGGGGCTGCCCGGTGGCTCCGGGAAAGTAGCCGGCTGAGCGGCATGGCTGACCGGAGCGCCCGGTGGACGGTGTCCTCAAGCTCCCCCAGCGCTTGAGGACAGCGCGGCAGTAGTGCCCTGCCAGTCACTACCGCCGCGTGAACACCGCGACCGTCCGCGCCGGAACGGCAAACGTGCCGCTCGCCCTCTCGTAGCCGGACCTCTTGACGACCGGGTCGGCCCCCTCAGCCTGGATTCCGTGCAGCGCGTACCCCTCGCCCGCCAGCGCCGGCACCCGCTGCCGCTGCTCCTGCGGGCTCGCGTTGAGGACCACGACGAGCTTGCCGAGCCGCATCGTGATGACGCCCGGTGTCTCGTCCCGGCCGGAGAGCGGGAAGGACAGCGCGGACTGGACCGAGTCCGTCGAGGCGAGGCCGAAGTCCCGCTCCGTCGTGCGGAGTTTCAGCAGGTCCCGGTACCCGGCGGAGGCGCCGGCGACGGCCGGGCAGCCAGGCTTCAGCGCGGGGTCCGCCAACAGCGGCTTCGCGTAAGGCCACTTGGCTTTGTTGTCCGCGGCCGGCGGCAGGCCGCGGCCGAAGCCGTCGCCGTTCTCGCAGCGCCACTGGATCGCGTTGAACCAGTCGCCGCTGTCGAAGGAGTTGCGGTCCAGCGACTTGGAGCGCAGCAGGTCAGAGCCGGCCTGGCTGAGCGCCGGGCCCTGGGAGAGGACCGCGGTGGCCATCGCCAGGACCTGGAGTCGGGCGCGGTCGGCCGCGGAGGTCCGCTGCGGGAGCTTGAACGCGAGGGCGTCGTAGAGCGTCTCGTTGTCGTGGGCGTCCGCGTAGCCGAGGGCGTCGCCGGGGGCTGCCGCGTAGCCGGCGGGCGCTCCGTTGTAGTCGACGTCCTTGCCGTGGACCTCCTTGCCGGACGAGTCCGTGAACGCGTACCCGGCGAGGTTACCGGTCAGGCCCACCTTGATCAGGTCCTGGTAGTGCAGCAGCCGGGCCTTCTGCTCGGCCGGGGCGCCCTGCGCCTTCGAGTCGTTGGGGTCGGTGAAGAGTCCGGAGGCGAAGCCCTGCACGCCCGGGTCCTCGTCGAACGGGCCGCCGCCGCGCACCGCGTCGCGCGCCCGGTCGTTGAAGGTGGCGATGCCGGTGCCCGCCATGTTGGCCTGGGTGGCCTGCTCGAAGCGCGCGTCGTCGGCGATCTCGCCGAAGTTCCAGCCCTCGCCGTAGAGGATGATCTTCTTGCCGTCAACGCCGTCCCTGGCGGGTGTCAGCGCGTCCAGCGCCTTGCGGACGGCGAGGATGTTGGCCTTGGGGTGGTGGCCCATGAGGTCGAAGCGGAAGCCGTCCACCTTGTACTGCTTGGCCCAGGTCACCACGGAGTCCACGACGAGCTTGCCCATCATCGCGTTCTCCGGCGCGGTGTTGGCGCAGCAGGTCGAGTTCGCGATGGAGCCGTCCGCGAGCAGCCGTTGGTAGTAGCCGGGCACGATCCGGTCGAGGACCGACTTGTCGTCCTGGCCGCCGGCCACGGTGTGGTTGTAGACGACGTCCATGACGGTGCGCAGGCCGGTGCCGTTGAGCCCCTGGACCATCTCGCGGAATTCGACGGTCCGCCGGGCGCCCTCGGGGTCGCTCGCGTACGAGCCCTCGGGGACGGTGTAGTGCAGCGGGTCGTAGCCCCAGTTGTAGCCGTCCTTGGCGGCGGTCCTGCCGACGCACTCCTGCTGCTTCTCGGAGTCGGCGGGCAGCGCGGCCAGGTCGCAGCCGGGCTCGGCCTGGTCGGACTTGCGCTCCGGGATGGTGCCGATGTCGAAGGCGGGCAGCAGGTGGACGTACGAGGTGCCGGCGTCGGCGAGCTTCGCGAGGTGCTTCATGCCGTCCGAGGTGCGGTCCGTGAAGGCGCGGTATTCCCCCGGGTGCTTCGAGGTGCGGTCCGCGATCGAGAAGTCGCGGATGTGCAGCTCCTGGATCTGGGCGTCGCGCAGCGGGGCGGCGGCCGGTTTCCTGAGCCGGGACCAGCCCTTGGGCGCGAGCTTCGGGTCGGCCAGGTCGACGATCAGGCTCTGCTTGGAGTCGGTGGTCAGGGCGGTCGAGTAGGGGTCGGTGACCTTGTTGGTGACGAGTCCGCGCACGCTGGGGGCCCAGACGGTGACGGCGTAGCGGTACGGCTTTCCGGTCCAGCTCTTGAGGCCGGTCACGCTCCAGACGCCGGTCTGCTCGTCGCGCCGCATCGGGACGGTCTTGCCGTCCAGTTCCAGTGAGACGGTGCGCGCGGTCGGCGCCCAGACGGAGAGGGTGGGGCGTCCGCGCGAGAAGACCGGCCCCAGCTCCGCCCCGGCGGCCGACGCGCCGTACAAGTCGTCCAGCACTCCCGGGAGTTGGACGCCGGCCGCCGCGAGCAGAGCGCCGCTGGCGGCCCGTTGGGTCGCGATGAGCTGGCTCTTGAGCGCCGCGCGGACCCGGTCCCGGTCGCGCGGGTCGACGCGGAAGGCCGGATAGTCCTTGAGGTGCGGGTACTTGGCCCGCTGGGCGGCGCTCAGGCCGCCTTCCACGGGGGTGAGCCGGAGCCAGTGGCCCTCGTCGGAGAGCGCTCCGTCCTTGATCGTGATGCCACCTTTAGGGGCGTAGACGAGCTGCTGGCTGGTGGCTCCGGTCGCGGTCGCCTTCCAGGCGACGGTGTCGCGGTCGATCCACTGCGCCTCGGCCTTGCCCAGGTCGAGGTCGGGGGCGCCGCCGACGGTCGGCAGCAGGTACTTCGGCTGTCCGCCGAGCATCCAGACCTCATGCCCGTAGGTCGCGAGGTCGAGGGACTGGTCGGTGGGCAGGTCCTTCTCGTCGCCCTTGTGCAGGATGTAGCTGAGCGCGGTCGCCCCGGCGGCGAGCGGGACCTCGAAGGTCACGCCGTACGCGTCCTTCTTCGCGGGCGGCAGCGGCTTCGACCAGTCGGTGGGCTCTGCCGCGCCGGTCCAGGTGTGCAGCCCCCAGCCGTCGTAGTCGCCGTCGGCGCGCTGGTAGTGCAGGACCGCCTTCTTGGTGTCCTGCGGCGGATAGGCCCCGTCGGGGGCCTTTTCGACGAGGTCGTCCTTGCCCTGCCCGATCCAGACCTCGCCGGTCCTGGCCAGCGGGACGGTCCGCTCGGGGCCGTCGGCCGCGCCGTTCTTCTCGACGGTGAAGGGCAGTTGGGCCTCACCCTTCGCGAGCTTGATCCAGGCGAAGGCCCCATAGGCGTCGCGTCCGGTGAACGCGCCGCTCCGCGCGCCCGCCTTGAGCTGCCAGTCGCTGTAGTCGCCGTCGGGCCGCCGGTAGTGAACGACCGCGTACTCGCGCTCGACGGCGCTGGGCTTCCCGGGCGCGGGGGTCCGGCCCGCCGTCGTCGCGGCGCGCGCGCTCGCGGTGCGGCCCGAGCTGTCCACCACAACTGCTTTGTACCGCAGGGGCGTTCCGGCCGCCACTCGCGCGCCGATGTGCTGGGTCACCTTGTACGGGGTGTGGTCGGCGGAGCCGAGGGTGCGCCACGCGCCGCTGCCAGTCTGGGTGGCGAACACGACGCGGTTCAGCGCTCCGCCGGACACGTCCGCCTCGATCTCGACGGTGCCGGTCGCCCCGGCCGCCGGGGCCTTGAGGGTGACGGCGGGCGCGGCATCGGGCCGGGCGAGCGGCTTCGCGGCTTGGAGCACGGTCGCGGACAGGGCGGGGACGGTGACGGTGATCTTCCTGTCGGCGCCACTGCGGGTGACGCCCGCTCCCTCGCCGCCGTAGACCGTACGGAAGTCCATGCCCGCCGAGCCGGTCGGGATCTCGACCGTCCTGGCCTCGGCCGCGTTGTTCACCGCGACGACGTACTCGATCCGCTTCTTCGCGTCCGTCCGCGAGTACCCGTACACGGTCTTGTCGACATATCGCTCGGTCTGCACGCCGTCGCGCAGCGCCGGGTGTTCGCGGGTCAGCTTGGAGAGCGCGGCGATCGACCGGTACAGCGGATGTCCGGTGTCGTAGGCGTCGCTCGCGTGCGTACGGTCCGTGCCGAGCTGGTCGTCGTCCAGGTAGTCGGGGGTCTTCGAGGCGAAGAGGGACTGCCGGGCGTCCCGGTCGCCGCCCGCGCCGGTGAAGCCCTGCTCGTCGCCGTAGTAGACGACCGGGTTGCCCCGGCTGAGGAACATCAGCTCGTCGCCGAGCCGCGCCCTGCGGACCAGTTCGGCGTCGTCGGCCTTGGGGTTGTCCTGCTTGAGGAAGCTGCCGGCGCGGCCCATGTCGTGGTTGCCGAGGAAGGTCACCTGCTCGTAGGCGTTGGCCTTGTCGCTGGTGTAGCGGTAGTCCTGGGCGAAGAGCGCGGACAGCTTCTCGGCCGGGCCGCCCTGCGAGGCGTAGGAGCGCGCGGCCTCCTGGAAGGGGAAGTCCAGCGTCGAGTCGAGGCGTCCCCTGGTGACGTAGGGCGCGGTGACGGCCGGGTCGGCGGAGTAGACCTCGCCGAACATGAAGAAGTCATCGCGGCCCCGCTTCGCCGCGTAGGCGTCGAGGGCGGTGGCCCACTGGGTCCAGAAGTCGAGGTCGACGTGCTTGACGGTGTCGATCCGGAAGCCGTCGATGTCGAAGTCGCGCACCCAGCGCTGATAGATCTTCGCCATCCCGTCCACGACCTCGGGCCGCTCGGTCCACAGGTCGTCGAGGCCGGAGAAGTCGCCGTACTCCGCGCTCTCGCCGGCGAAGGTCGAGTCGCCCCGGTTGTGGTACATCGTCGGGTCGTTGAGCCAGGCCGGCGTCTTGCGCTCGCCGGGTCTGGGCTTCGGGGTGTACGGGAAGGAGCCGGCGTCGACCTTGGTCCTGCCCGCGCCTTCGCCCTTCCCGCTGCCGTTGCCCTTCCCGCTGCTGCCGCTGCCGCCGCCGCTGCCGCCCAGGTCGTCGAAGGGCCTGCCCTGCCGGTCGAGGTAGGGGTACGCGCCCTTGGGCCGGTAGCCGTACGCCTTCTCGGCGTAGTCGACGGTGTCGGCGGTGTGGTTGGTGATGACGTCGAAGAAGACCTTCATGCCCTTGCCGTGGGCCTTGTCGATCAGCTTCGTGAGATCGGCGTTGCTGCCGAAGTGCGGGTCCACCTGCGTGAAGTCGGTGATCCAGTAGCCGTGGTAACCGGCCGAGGCGTCCTTGCCCTCACCCTGCACCGGCTTGTTCTTGAAGATCGGCGCCATCCAGATGGAGGTGGTGCCCAGTTCCTTGATGTAGTCGAGCTTCCGGGCCAGCCCCTTGAGGTCGCCGCCCTGGTAGAAGCCCTTGTCCTGCGGGTCGTAACCGGTGCGGAGCCTGCTGCCGGTCAGCCCGCCCTTGTCGTTGGCCGACGAGCCGTTGGCGAACCGGTCCGGCAACACGAAGTAGAACTGCTCGCGGGTCAGATCATGCCGGGCCGGCTGCCGGGCGAGCGCGGCGTCCGAGGGCGGCGGGGGCGGCTTGGGCACGGCGTACGCGGGCTGCGCCGCCGGTAGGACCGCGGCGAACAGCGCTGCCGCGAGGACAGCGGCCATACGGCGGCGGAGCGAGGAGCCGGTCACGAATGGGATCTCCTTTAGAGGGGGTGGGACGGAGGAGGGCTGGGGCTGGGGAGGAGCGGAACGGGGGGCTGGGGCTGGGGCTGACAGCCGGCCGGGGCAGAGCGCCCCGGCCGGTTGTCCGCCGCGCCGCATGTCGGACGCGCCGGGTCTCAGCTCCCGCCGCAGCCGCGCGCCCCCACGTGCAGGGCCAGCGCGGTGTTCGCGCCGAGCGTCGCGGTGAAGCGGCCGGAGCCGTCGACCGGGTAGCCCCTGCCGCTCTGCACGTCGCAGTAGTCACCGGCGGGCAGCGAGGTCTGGAATGTACGGCTGAGCGACCCGCCCTCGTGGTTGACGGCCACGAAGCCCTTGCTCCCCCGGCCGAAAGCGATGGCGTCGCCGCCGTTGTCCCACCAGTTGGTGACGGCGGTGCCGCGTACGGTGTTGCGGAAGGCGACCATCGACTTGATCTCGGGCCACTTGTGCTGGCACTTCCATCCCTCCTGCCAGCACGCGTTGACCGTCCCCCCGTTCGGCGGCCCCGCGTCGCGGTCGGTGAACTCGTAGCCGGAGTGCACATCCGGCGCGCCGTACGGCCAGGCCAGCATGAAGACGTTGGCGAGCGTGTAGTTCGCGCCGTCCTTGTAGCTGAGGGTGTCGCCGCCGCGCTCGGTGTCGTGGTTGTCGACCATGACGGCGGACTTGCCGCCGGCCATATAGCCCCAGCCCTCGCCGAAGTTCTTGAGGTAGGCGAGGTTCTCGCTGTTGAAGACCCGCTTGAGGTCACGGGCGTAGCGGAACTCCTGGACGTCGCCGGTCCGCAGGTACTCGCTGGGCGAGACCGCCTCGCCCGCGCCGAAGATCGCCTCCTGCTTCCAATAGGCGTTCGGATCGGTCGACTTGCCCTTGATCGCGGCCAGATCGTCGGCCGGGATGTGCTTGGCGGCGTCGATGCGGAAGCCGTCCACGCCCAGCGACGACAGGTCGTTGAGATAGCCGGCGATCCTGGAGCGGACATACTCCTCGCCGGTGTCCAGGTCGGCGAGGCCGACCAGCTCACAGTTCTGGACGTTGCCCCGGTCGCCGTAATCGCTGATCGGGGCGCGGCAGTCGTCCATGTCCTGCTGCTGGTAGTACCCGGGGTAGTCGTACTTCGTGTACGAAGAGCCGCCGGTTCCGGTGCCGTTGCCGGCGGCCATGTGGTTGATGACCGAGTCGGCGACGACCTTGACGCCCGCCCGGTGGCAGGAGTCGACCATGTTCTTGAAGGCGCTGCGATCGCCCAGCCGGCCCGCGATCCGGTAGCTGACGGGCTGGTACGAGGTCCACCACTGGCCGCCCTGGACGTGCTCCTGCGGCGGTGAGACCTGGACGTAGCCGTAACCGGCCGGGCCCAGGGTGTCCGCGCACTCCTTCGCGACCGAGTCGAAGCGCCACTCGAAGAGGACGGCGGTGACGTCCTTGTCGCCGGGCGGCGCGGCCCGCGCGGGCGCGGGCACGCCGAGCATCGTCGCCGAGGCCGCCACAAGCGCGACGGCGACGTCGAGGGAACGGCGGCGACTTGAGGTACGAGCGGGGTGGGGGGCGCCGAGCATTGGTCGGCTC
>NZ_JAYMZR010000026.1:50738-74470 GCF_035828615.1 Streptomyces sp. H27-D2
GGGGTGGGGAGTGGGGCGGGGCTCGGGCTGCGGCTGGGTCGGCCGGCCATGTTGCCTCCTACGTCGGGGGCGGTTCGGGAGGTACGGGGAGACGCAGCCTCGTGCGGCAACGCGCCGTGCTCGCCAGGCCGTGAGTGTCCGGTGTTGCAAGAGTTCTGCAAGAAGACTGCAAGACAACAGCAGCATCCTGCGTCGCAGACCGTACGAGCACGCTCAGTACAGGTCAATACTTCGGACACAGACTGGTCACAGCCCGGAAATCTTCCTGTTTTCTGCCTGCAAGGTCTTTCGCAAGGGGTTGCAGCCCTGTTACGTTCCTGGCCAACCAGGGCCCCAGCGGGCCTCACTTCATGAGGAGCTCCATATGCGCAGAGGCATATCGGTCGCCGCCGTGGTCGGCGTGCTGGCACTGACAGCCACGGCCTGCGGCGGGGACAGCGACGGTGGGGGCGACTCCAACGGCTCGAAGGATCCCGGCAAGGTCAGCGGCACGGTCACGTGGTGGGACACCTCCAACGAGGCCGAGGGCCCCGCATACGAGAAGCTCGTCAAGGACTTCGAGGCGAAGTACCCGAAGATCTCGGTCAAGCGCGTGCCGGTCTCCTTCGACGCCGCGGAGCAGAAGTTCAAGACCGCGGCCCCGTCCGGCAAGGGCGCGCCCGATGTGATGCGCACCGACGTCGGCTGGACGGCCGGCTTCGCCAACCTCGGCTATCTCCAGCCGCTGGACGGCACCCCGGCGCTCGACGGCAAGGAGGACTTCCTCCCCGGCCCGATGAGCTCCGCGAAGTACAAGGGCGAGACCGTCGGCGTACCGCAGGTCACCGACACGCTCGGGCTGATCTACAACAAGAAGCTCTTCAAGGAGGCCGGGATCAAGAACCCCCCTGCCACCTGGGAGGAGTTCATCAAGACCGCGAAGACCATCAAGGCCAGGACGGGCGTCGCGGGCACCCAGCTCAACCCCGAGGGGTACTTCTCGCTGCCGTTCGTCTATGGCGAGGGCGGCGACATGCTCGACGTCAAGGACAAGAAGATCACGGTGAACTCGCCGGAGGCCGTCAAGGGCATCGAGACCGCCGTCGAGCTGGTCAAGTCCGGCGTCTCGCTCAAGCCGGCCACCACCGACGGCTATGTCAACATGCAGACGTCCTTCAAGGACGGCAAGGTCGCCATGGTGGTCAACGGGCCCTGGTCGACGGCCGACGACTACACCGGCAAGTCCTTCAAGGACAAGGCGAACCTGGGCATCGCCCCGATCCCGGCGGGCAGCACCGGCAAGGCGGCAGCGCCCATCGGCGGCCACAACTACACGGTGTACCGGGGCTCCAAGAACAAGGACGCCTCCTACCTCTTCGTGAAGTTCATGACCTCCGCGAAGAGCCAGCAGTACACCGCCACCGAGATCGACACCCTGCCGACCCGCAAGTCGGCGTACACCAAGCAGGTGTTGTCCGACCCGGTGAAGAACTCCTTCTACACCGCGCTGGGCCAGTCCAAGTCCCGGCCGATGATCCCGGGTGTCGGCGATCTGTTCGTCGCGTTCGACCAGCACTACGTCAAGATCCTGCGCGGCCAGGTCACCCCGAAGGCCGGGCTCGACGCGCTGGCCGAGGAGTGGCAGACCAAGCTGATCAAGGACTACGAGATCGCGAAGTAGCCGGGCCGCTCACAGACTCCGATCCGGCCGGCCGGGGGTCCGCCCCGCACGCGTGGGCAGACCCCACGCGCCCGGCCGGCCGGGTCGGTTCCCTCTCCCGAAGCCGCGTACGCGAAGCGCGGCGGCCCCGAAGCAGCGCGGTCCCGCAGCACCGCGGCCCCGAGGCCGCGTCCTCGCCGCCGCGTCCCGACCCGCCCCTCGCCGTACCGGCAGCCGTACATCAGATAGCCGTACGTCAGAAGAAAGCCGTGGAGCCATGACCACGACCGCAGCCGTCGACAAGACGACCGGGAGCCCGCCGAAGCCACCGCGCGCCGGGCTGACGACCCGCGCCAGGCGCTCGTTCAACACCTACTGGTACGCCTGGGCGATGGTGCTGCCCGTCGTCCTGGTGCTGGCGGTGCTGGTCGGCTATCCGCTCGGCCGAGGTGTCTACCTCTCCTTCACGAACGCCAACGAGGCCAACCTCGGCCGCACCATCGGCGACTTCACGGTCCCCTCGACCTACAAGTTCGTCGGCCTCGACAACTACTGGAACATCCTCTCCGGCAAGGAGGGGTCGTTCTATCCGCGACTGACCTGGACCGTGCTGTGGACCGCGAGCTGCGTGTTCCTGCACTACACGATCGGTCTCGGGCTGGCGATGCTGCTCAACCGGCGGATCAAGGGCCGCTCGCTCTACCGCGTGCTGCTGATCCTGCCCTGGGCGGTCCCGGCCTTCGTCGCCGCCTTCGCCTGGAAGCTGATGTACAACACCCAGAACGGTGTGCTCAACGGCCTGCTCGGCAAGGTCGGCATCGGCCCGGTCGACTGGCTCGGCGACCCGTTCATCCAGAAGCTCTCGGTCATCGGGGTCAACACCTGGCTGGGCGTGCCCTTCATGATGGTGGCGATCCTCGGCGGGCTGCAGTCCATCCCGCGCGAACTGCACGAGGCCGCCGAGATGGACGGCGCGACCCCCTGGCAGCGGTTCTGGAACGTGACGATGCCGGGCCTCAAGCCGGTCAGCAGCACGATCATCCTGCTGGGCACCATCTGGACCTTCAACATGTTCCCGGTCATCTACCTGGTGATCGGCCAGGCCGGCGGCACGGACAGCGAGATCCTGGTGACCTACGCCTACCGGCTCGCCTTCCAGGGCGTGCGCGACTACGCGAGCTCCGCCGCGTACGGCATGGTCATCCTCTCCCTGCTGCTCGTCTTCTCCGTCTTCTACCGCAAGATGCTGAACCGTCAGGAGACCGTGCGATGACGACAACACCCCTGGTGCGCAAGCGCGGCGAGCGGTCCAGGGCCGCCTCGACCGCCCTGCACACGGCACTCGTCGCGGCGAGTCTCATCGCGTTGTTCCCCGTCGCGTTCATCGTGCTGGTCTCGCTGCGCGGCGAGGACGGCTGGACGCACCCGCTGGACCTGTCCGGCTTCTCGCTGAGCAACTACGGCAAGGTGCTCGGCGAGACCGAGTTCCTGACCTGGTTCGGCAACTCGGTGGTCATCGCGGGCGGCACGATGCTCGTCGGCGTCACCATCTCAGCGAGCGCCGGCTACGCGGTCTCCCGGATGCGCTTCCCCGGCCACAAGTCGCTGATGTGGTCGTTCCTGATCTTCCAGATGTTCCCGGTAGCGGTGCTGATCGTGCCGCTCTACAACATCCTCGGACAGCTCGGCCTGCTGGACAGCTACGGCGGCCTGATCCTCACCTACTGCTCGGTGTCGGTGCCGTTCTGCGCCTGGATGCTCAAGGGCTACTTCGACACCGTGCCCACCGAGATCGACGAGTCCGGCCGGGTCGACGGACTCACCCCGTTCGGCACGTTCTGGCGGCTCATCGTCCCGCTGGCCAGGCCCGGACTGTCCGTGACCGCCTTCTACACCTTCATCACCGCCTGGAGCGAGGTCGCCTTCGCGACCCAGTTCATGTCCAGCGAGAGCAGCTACACCCTTTCGGTGGGGCTGCAGACCTTCATCGGCCCGCACCGCGCCGAGTGGGGGCTGCTGACCGCCTCGTCGGTGCTGATCACCGTCCCCGCCGCGCTGATGTTCTTCTTCGCGCAGCGGCACCTGGTGGCCGGGTTGACCTCGGGCGGCACCAAGGGCTGAGTGCCCGTCACCCCCGGCGCGCAACCGCGTTGACCCGATGTCCGCCCGACACGAGCACTGCACGACAGCCGACGACACGACCGCCCGAACCCCAGCGCAGCGCAGTCGCAGCACCGCAGGACAGCATCACCCCGCACCCGCACGACACGCCCCGATCGTTGGGCCTACCCGATAGGGACTCGCACCATGACCCAGCACCTCGCGCCCGCCGTCCACGGCCAGGACGACTCCGACGCCTCGGAGCAGCCCGGCTGGTGGCGCGACGCCGTCATCTACCAGGTGTACGTGCGTTCGTTCGCCGACAGCGACGGCGACGGCATCGGCGATCTGCGGGGCATCCGCGAACGGCTGCCGCACCTGGCCGACCTGGGTGTGGACGCGGTCTGGCTGACCCCCTTCTACGCCTCGCCGCAGGCCGACGGCGGCTACGACGTGGCTGACTACCGCGCGGTGGACCCGCTGTTCGGCGACCTCTCGGACGCCGACGACCTGGTCCGCGAGGCGCACCGGCTCGGCCTCAGGGTCATCGTGGACGTCGTCCCCAATCACACCTCGGACCAGCACGTCTGGTTCCAAGCGGCGCTCGCGGACCGGCACGGGGGTCCGGACCGCGAGCGTTATCACTTCCGCTCGGGAAAGGGCGCGAGCGGTGAGCTGCCGCCCAACGACTGGGAGTCCGTCTTCGGCGGCCCGGCCTGGACCCGCACTGCCGACCCGGACGGCACGCCCGGCGACTGGTTTCTGCACCTCTTCGCCTCCGAGCAGCCCGACCTCAACTGGGACCACCCCGAGGTGCGCGAGGAGTTCGAGTCGATCCTGCGGTTCTGGCTGGACCTCGGCGCGGACGGGTTCCGCATCGACGTCGCGCACGGCATGGTCAAGGCGGCGGGGCTGCCGGACATCGGCCGCAAGGAGCAGGCCAAGCTGATCGGCGCGCAGGTGCTGCCGTTCTTCGACCAGGACGGGGTGCATGAGATCCACCGCTCCTGGCGGCGGCTGCTCGACTCGTACGAGGGCCAGCGGATCGGCGTCGCCGAGGCGTGGGCACCGAACGCCGAGCGGCTCGCGATGTACGTACGGCCCGACGAGCTGCACCAGGCGTTCAACTTCCACTTCCTGAACTGCCCGTGGGACGCGAGCGCGATGCGCGCCGTCATCGACGGCTCGCTGGCCGCCACCGCCTCGGTCGGCGCGCCCACCACCTGGGTGCTGTCCAACCACGACGTGGTCCGGCACACCACCCGCTACGGCGGCGGCGAGCAGGGCCGGCAACGCGCCCGCGCCGCCGCGCTCTTGATGCTCGCGCTGCCCGGCTCGACGTACATCTACCAGGGCGAGGAGCTGGGCCTGCCCGAGGTGACGGACCTGCCCGACGCGGTCCGCGAGGACCCGTCCTTCTTCCGGGCCAACGGCCAGGACGGCTTCCGGGACGGCTGCCGGGTGCCGATCCCGTGGTCCGGCAGCGAGGCCCCGTACGGCTTCGGCCCCGGCGGGAGCTGGCTGCCGCAACCCGCCGAGTGGCAGGGGCTGTCCGTCGCGGCGCAGACCGGCGACCCGCGCTCGACGCTGGAGCTCTACCGCTCGGCGCTGGCGCTCCGCCGCACGCACGCGGGTCTGGGGGACGGCCCGATGGAGTGGCTGGAAGCCCCCGAGGGCGTGCTCGCCATCGCCCGCCCCGGCCTCGTCTGCACCCTCAACACGCTCGGCGCCGAGGCGGAGCTGACCGTGCCGGGACGGCCGCTGATCGCCACCGCGCCGCTGGAGTTCGTGGGCGGAACCGCCCGTATCCCGGCGAATTCATGCGTCTGGTGGGCTATCTGACATGCGACCGGTACAGTCCCATCCCGTGACCGCACGGCTAGCCGACATCGCAGCCCAAGCGGGTGTCAGCGAAGCCACAGTCAGCCGGGTCCTCAATGGAAAACCGGGGGTCGCCGCGACCACCCGCCAGTCGGTGCTGGCCGCCCTCGACATCCTCGGCTACGAGCGTCCGGTACGGCTGCGGCAGCGCAGCGCCGGGCTGGTGGGGCTGATCACGCCGGAGCTGGACAACCCGATATTCCCCGCGTTCGCGCAGGTCATCGGGCAGGCTCTGACCCGCGAGGGCTACACCCCGGTGCTCGCCACCCAGACGCCGGGCGGCGCCACCGAGGACGAGCTGACCGAGATGCTGGTGGACCGGGGCGTCGCCGGCATCATCTTCGTCTCCGGGCTGCACGCCGACACCTCGGCGGACATGCAGCGCTACGAGCGGCTGCGCGGCCAGGGCGTGCCGTTCGTGCTGATCAACGGCTTCTCGTCCAAAGTGCGGGCCCCTTTCGTATCGCCCGACGACCGGGCGGCCGTACGGCTCGCCGTCACCCATTTGGCGGCACTGGGCCATGAGCGGATCGGACTCGCCCTCGGCCCCAAGCGGTACGTCCCGGTGCGGCGGAAGATAGAGGGCTTCCTGCTCAGCATGAAGGAGCAGCTGGGCATGCGGGAGGCGGACGCGGAGCGGCTCGTCCAGCACTCGCTGTACACCCTGGAGGGCGGCCAGGCGGCAGCCGCCGCGCTCATCGACCGGGGCTGCACGGCGGTGGTCTGCGCGAGCGACATGATGGCGCTCGGCGCGATCCGGGCGGCCCGCCGGCTGGGACTGGAGGTCCCGGACGACGTCTCGGTGGTCGGATACGACGATTCGCCGCTCATAGCCTTCACCGACCCGCCGCTGACCACGATCCGGCAGCCGGTCACCGCCATGGGGCAGGCGGCGGTGCGGGCCCTGATGGAGGAGGTCGGCGGCACTCCGGCCCCGCACAGCGAATTCGTGTTCCTGCCCGAGCTCGTCGTTCGGGGTTCAACCGCTTCGGCCCCGAAGGGGAACACTCCTTCGTAAGGCGGAGTGCGCACGCCGAAGACCAGACCGCAGGATGATCGGGCGAGGGCCCGGATCTGGCAGACTATCTGCCTATGGGTGACGTGACTGCGAGGACTCTGGAAGGCCGGACGGCCCCCCTGCCACCCATCGAGGAGCACGAGGACCGCCCGGTGACGAAGCGCCGCACCTTGGTCGGCCGGCTCCGATCCCCCCGCAGGCCCAGGCTCTGGTTCGAGATTGCGCTGATCGCGGTGAGTTACTGGACGTACTCGCTGGTCCGTAACGCCGTACCGGAGCAGCGGGCCGACGCGCTGCGCAACGCGGACTGGATCTGGCGCACCGAGCAGACGCTGCACATCGCCGTCGAGAACACGGTCAATCACGCGCTGAATTCGGTGACGTGGCTGATCGTGGGGATGAACTACTACTACGCGACGCTGCACTTCATCGTGACCATCGGCGTGCTCGTGTGGCTCTACCGCAGGCATCCGGGGCGCTACGCGCCGACCCGGCTGGTGCTCTTCGCGACCACCGGTGTGGCACTGCTCGGTTACTACCTGTATCCGCTGGCCCCGCCCCGGCTGATGAACGGCGTGCACTTCATCGACACCGTCGTGGTGCATCAGACCTGGGGTTCGATGGCCTCGGGCAACCTCGCGTCCATGTCGAACCAGTACGCGGCGATGCCCTCGATGCACATCGGCTGGTCGGTGTGGTGCGGCATCACGATCGCGATGCTGGCGAAACCGCTGTGGGCGAAGCTGCTCGGCGTCCTCTACCCGACGACGACCCTGATGGTCATCGTCGCGACGGCCAACCACTTCTGGCTGGACGCGGTGGGCGGGTTGCTCTGCCTCGCCTTCGGGTTCGCGCTGTCGTATGTCTGGTACGGGTCGCTGCCGTATGGGCTGCCACGGAAGATCGCCGGCGCGACGGCTGAGTCGGCGGAACCGCTGGGATCGGCGGGATCGGCGGAGGATCCTGCGGCGAAGTCCACGAAGGCGTCCACGAAGGAAACCTCGGGGGCGACCGCAGGGGAGGCCGTCGGGGGCTCGACCAGGCGGTCGGCCAAGCGCTCGACTGCCTGAGCGGCTGCGTTCCTGCGGTTCCTGCGGTTCCTGCGGTTCCTGCGGTTCCTGCGGTTCCTGCGGTTCCTGCGGTTCCTGCGGTTCCTGCGGTTCCTGCCATGCGTATGCGGCGCGCCCACCAGCTCGGTGCTTCGGCGGGGGTGCACTCCGACACTGTGCCGTCGACCCCCGCCCCGAACGCCCCTCCCCCGGCTCAGCCCACGTCCGGCCCCCGATAGGCAACGTGCCCGCCGACCATGGTCAGCCGTACCGGCGCGGCAGCCGCCTCATCCGCCGGAGCGGCCACCGGGTCCAGGCCGAGCGCGGTCAGGTCGGCCCGGTAGCCGGGCGCGATCCGGCCGGTCAGCGCCTCCTCGCCGGCCGCGAGCGCCGCGTGCGAGGTGTAGCCCTCCAGCGCCATCAGCCCGGTGAGCGCCTGGGCGGGCTGCACCGGCGGGGTGTCGTGCTCGCCCGGCGGCCTGCGCAGCCGGGCCGCGGCCATGATCGCGCGCGGGTCGAAGTGCGCGATGGGCCAGTCGGAGCCCAGGACCAGGGTAGCCCCGGAATTCCGCAGGTCACGGCAGCGCCAGGCGCGGTCGGCCCGCTCGTCGCCCAGCCGCCGGGACCACTCGTCGGTGTGGTCGGCGCGGGTGTACGCAGTGTGGGTGGGCTGCATGGAGGCGACCACGCCGAGCGGCGCGAACCGGGCCACCTGCTCGGCGGGCAGCGTCTCGATGTGCTCGATCCGGTGCCGGGGCCGGGCCGCGCCGGGCGGGTACGGGCCAAGGGCCTCGACGGTGTCCAGGACATGCCGTACCCCGGCGTCGCCGATGGCATGGGTCGCGGTCGGCACCCCGGCCCGCGCCAGGTGGTGGACGGCCCGGCTGAAGTCGCGCGGGTCGGGCCAGAAGGCGTCGGCGCCCTCGCCGTGGCAGTCGGGGTGCTCCAGCCAGGCCGTGCCGCCCTCGACGGTTCCGTCGATGAAGAACTTCACCCCGCCGACCTGCCAGTGCCGTCCGGCGCGCCCTTGCAGCGCGATGAGCCGGTCCAGCTCGGCCTCGTCAGCCCCCGGCATGCACCAGGGGGCCAGCCGCAGCCGCAACGGCAGCTCGCCCTCCTCCTCGACGCCCGCCAGCAGCTCCAGCGCGTCGTCGCCCTGGAGGTCCATGACGTGCCCGCCGGTCAGCCCGGCGGCGGCCATCCCGGACAGCACCGCCAGCAGCCGCGAGCGGCGCTCGGCCGCCTCGGGACGGGGGACGAAGGCGGCGACCAGATCGACCGCCGCGTGCTCCAGCAGATACCCGGTCGGGCTCCCCTGCTCGTCGCAGACGACGGCCGCGCGCTGCGCGAACCCGCGCGGCCCCTCGACCCCGGCTATCGCCAGCGCGCCCGCGCTGACCAGCGCGGAGTGCCCGTCGTACAGCCGCAGGAACGCGGGGACGCCGTCGAGCACGTCGTCGATCGCCGCGCGGGTGATGGGCCGGCCGCCGAAGGTGTTGTGGTCCAGATTCCAGCCGGTGACCCACTCCCCCCGCGCCGCCGAACGGGCCGCCCCGGCGAGCGTGGCGCGCAGCGCGTCGAGGTCGCGGCAGCCGGAGAGGTCGATGCCGGAGGCCATCTCCACGCCCATGACCGGGTGCAGATGGCCGTCGGTCAGGCCGGGGACGAGGGCGGCGCCGCCGAGGTCGAGCACGGTGGTGCGGCTGCCGCGCCAGTCCCGTACGTCGGCGTGCTCGCCCACCGCGATGATCACGCCGTCCTTGACGGCGACGGCGCTCGCCCACGGCCGCCCGGGGTCGAGGGTGCGGATGCGGACGCCGGTCAGGACAGTGTCGGCGGTGGTGAGGGGTTCGGGCACGACTGGTGTCTCCTCGCGCGGTCGGTGCTGGGCTGTGCCGGCTGTCGGGGCCGGCTGTTGCGTCGTCCGGCTGTCGGGGCCGACCAGGTGGCTACGAGGGTGCCGGCCCCCGCGCGGTCAGTCCGCGCGGTCAGTCCGCGCGGTCGGTCCGCGCGGTCGGTCCGCGCGGTCGGTCCGCGCGGTCAGTCCGCGCGGTCGGCACCGAAGTCCGCGTACACCTGCGGCCGGGTGCGGCGCAGCCGGAGGGCGAGCGCGACACCGAGGGCGAAGACGATCGGCACCAGTAGCACGAGCACCACGTTCACGCCCGGCCCCGCTCCCGTCATCAGCTCGATCTTGCTGACCACCAGCCACAGCGCACCGGCCAGCAGCGCCGTCGCGGCGATGGGCGCGACCAGGGTGCGCCACGCGCCCTCGGTGTGCCGGAAGCGGCGGAAGAAGAGCGGCACCGAGGCGGCGGCGAGCATCTGGAGCACCACCAGCCCGATCAGGCCGGGGGTGTTCACCCAGAGCAGCAACTGCCGGTACGGGTCCGCGTCGGCGACCGCGAAGCCGATGACGACGAGCAGCGCGAGCACGGTCTGCGCCAGGCCCGAGACGTACGGGGAGCCGAGGCGCGGGTGAATCCTGCCGAACACGGGCGGCAGCACCCCCTCGCGGGACAGCGCGAGGCCGTACCGGTTGATGGCGTTGTGGAAGGCGAGCAGCGAGGCCAGCACGCTGGTCACGATGAGGATGTGCATCGCGTCGGTGGCCCAGCCGCCGACGTACTCGGTGGTCGCGGTGAAGAACAGTCCGGCCGGGTCGGCGGCGACCGCCTTCATGATCTCCGTCGTGCCGAACGCCTGGATGATCACCCAGGCCATGAAGCCGTAGAACAGCCCGAGGAAGCCCACCGCGATATAGGTGGCGCGCGGGATGGCGCGCTTCGGGTCGCGCGCCTCCGTGCGGTAGAGGGCGGTGGACTCGAAGCCGGTGAAGGCCGCGAAGGCGAAGGCGAGCACCCCGCCGATGCCGGGGGCGAAGGCGTTTTTTGGGGCGAACGAGCTGAGTTCGAGGCCGTGCGCGCCGCCGCGCAGCAGCACGGCGCCGGCCAGCAGCATCAGGATGCCGGTCTCCGCGACGAGCAGTACGCCGAGCACCTTGGCGCCGAAGTCGATGCTGCGGAACCCGCCGTACCAGATGACGATCACGCCGAGCACGGCGATGGGCGGCCATGGGACGTCGATCCCCCACAGCGTGCGCAGCGCGTCCTGGGCAGTTGTCGCCAGCAGGCCGTACACGCCGATCTGCATGCCGTTGTAGGCGAGCAGCGCGAGCACGGCGGCCCCCAGACCGGCGGGCCGGCCCAGGCCGCGGGTGATGTACGCGTAGAACGCGCCGCCGCTGCGCACATGGCGGCCCATCGTGGTGAAACCGACCGCGAAGAGCGCGAGGGTGGCTCCGGCGACGAGGTAGCCGACGGGGGCTCCGACGCCGCCCGCGCCGATGGCGAACGGGGCGACTCCGGCCATGATCGTCAGCGGTGCGGCGGCGGAGACGACGAAGAAGATGATGTCGGCGACGCCGAGGGTGCCGCTGCGCAGCGTGGGGGCGGTGCCGGGCGGGGCGTCGGCGCCAGCTGGCCGGCTGCCGTCGGCCGGCGGACTGCCGACGGGTGGACTGCCGGCTGCCGGTGGACTGCTGCCGGTAGCCGGTCGGGGGACTGCGGCCATGCGTTTCTTGCCCTTCTGCGGCGGAAGAGGGGGAGAACGCGGTGAGGCCGACCCGGCGCGGGTGACACGGGAGGCGCTCCGCGAGGCAAAAACCTAAAGCCTTTCGGTTTCGGCAATCTAGCCCCTGCCCGTAGCATCTGGGAAGGCTTTTCCGGCAGGGAAACGGGCCGGTCGGACCGGCGCAGGGAGTGACCACATGGGGCGTCCGCGCACAGCCCTGCTCGACAAGGAACGCATCACCACGACCGCCCTGGGCCTCGTCGACCGGCACGGCGACTTCAGCGTCCCGCGGATGGCGAAACTCCTCGGCGTGCAGACCGCGTCCGTCTACCACCACGTCGACGGCCGCGCCGGAGTGATCGAACTGCTCCGCGAACGGGTGGCCTCGGCCATCGACGCCGGCACCCTCGCGCTGCGCCCCTGGGACGCCGCGATGGCGGCCTGGGCCCGCTCCTACCGCGCCGCGTTCGCCGCCCACCCGCGAGCCATCCCGCTGCTCACGGCCTCACCGGTCCGCGCGCCGCAGGTGCTCATCCAGTACGAACACGCCGCCGGTCTGCTCCAGGCGGCCGGCTTCCCGCTGGAGCGGATCGTGGCGGTGATCGCCGGCCTCGAAGCCATCGTCCTCGGCTCCGCCCTCGACCTGGCCGCGCCGGAGACCATGTGGGAGGTCCCTGCGGACGGCAGCACCCCCCGCTTCGCCGAGGCCCTGGCGGCGGGCGGCAGCGGGCGCGCGGACGCGGCGTTCGAGTTGGCGTTGGAGGCGTTCATGGAGCACTGCCGTCGCTTGCTGGAGCACGGCGGATGGCGGATGGCCGCCGGTGACGGAGACCGTGGCGACGGGGTCGGCGACCGTGGTTGACCCGGCGGCCCCGGTCGACCGGACCGCGCCGGGTGCGCCGGCCGCGCCGGGTGCCCGGACCGTTCCGACGAATCCGGTCGCCACCGGCTGACCGGTCGCCGCCGGGGAGCGAAGGCCCCGATGGCGCTGCGTGCGTGCGGCGTGCGTGCGGCCTGCCTGCGTGCGGCCGACACGTGGCCCACGCGGCTCGGCCGACGGCTGCGGCGATCACCCCGACTGCCCCGGCAGACCCGGCAGACCTGACCAACGCACCGTCACCGACCGACACACAGTCACCGACCGGCCAGCGTCAGCAGGGACGTACCAGTACACCCGTGCCCTGCCGCGCCCGTCACTCCCTCCGCCCCTCCGGGAGGAGCCCGTCACGCCCCGTAGAACAACTCCTCCATGACGGCCCGCGCCCGGCGCGTCGTCCGGCGGTAGTCCTCCAGCATCTCGCCGATGTGCCCCGGCGCGTAGCCCAGGTAGCGGCCGACGGCTTCCAACTCCCGTGCGTCGGACGGGAAAGTGTCGCCCTGCCGCGCGCGCACCAGCATCACCGCGTTGCGCACCCGCGAGGCCAGCACCCACGCCTCGTCCAGGATCGCCGCCTCCTCGGTGCCGATGAGTTCCGCCGCGCACCCGGCGGCCAGCGCCTCGCGGGTACGGGTGGTGCGCAGCCCGGGCTCGACCCAGCCGTGCCGCATCTGCATCAGCTGGACGGTCCACTCCACGTCCGAGAGCCCGCCCCGGCCCAGCTTGGCGTGGGTGGTCGGGTCGGCGCCGCGCGGCATGCGTTCGGATTCCATCCGCGCCTTGAGCCGGCGGATCTCCAGTACGGCGTCCTCGCCCAGCCCTTCGGCCGGGTAGCGCAGCGGGTCGATCAGCTCGATGAAGCGCGCCCCCAACTCGGCGTCGCCCGCGACCGGTTCGGCGCGCAGCAGCGCCTGGCTCTCCCAGACCAGCGACCAGCGCCGGTAGTAGGCGGCGTACGAGCCGAGCGTGCGCACCATCGGGCCGCTCTTACCCTCGGGGCGCAGGTCGGCGTCGATCAGCAACGGCGGGTCGGAGCTGGGGAGTTCGAGCAGCCGATGGATCTCGTTGGCGAGGGCCGAGGCGGCGCGGGCGGCCTTCTCCTCGTCCACGCCCTCGCGCGGCTCGTGCACGAAGATGACGTCCGCGTCGGAGCCGTAGCTCAGCTCGTGGCCGCCGAAGCGGCCCATGCCGATCACCGCGAAGCGGGTGGGCAGTTCGTCGCCCCACTGCGCGCGCACGGCGGCCCGCAGCGCGCCCGCGATGGTGGCCGCGTTGAGGTCGCTGACCGCGCCGCCGACGATGTCCACGGCCCGGCCGTGGTCCTCCCGCACCGGGACGCCCTCGGTTCCGTACGCCCCGATGACGTCCGCCGCGGCGGTGCGGAACAGCTCGCGGCGGCGCACCCCGCGGGCCGCCGCGGCGGCCTGTTCGGGGCCTTCCGAACGGTTCACCGCGGCCAGCACCTCCTGCTCCAGGGCGGCCCGGCCGCGCGGCCTCAGGCCGCCCGTGTCGCCGAGCAGCGCGACCGCCTCGGGGGCGCGCAGCAGCAGGTCGGGGCCGAGCCGGCCGGCGGACAGCACACGCGCCAGATTCTCCGCCGCCGCGCCCTCGTCGCGCAGCAGCCGCAGGTACCAGGGGGTCTTGCCGAGCGCGTCGGAGACCCGGCGGAAGTTGAGCAGCCCGGCGTCGGGGTCGGCGGAGTCCGCGAACCAGCCGAGCAGTACGGGCAGCAGCGTCCGCTGGATCGCCGCCTTGCGGCTGACTCCGGAGGCGAGCGCCTCCAGGTGGCGCAGCGCGGCGGCCGGGTCCGCGTAGCCGAGCGCGCCGAGGCGCTGGGTGGCGGCGCGGGCGCTGAGCCGGGTCTCGCCGCGGCCGAGCTGGGCGACGGCGTCGAGCAGCGGGCGGTAGAACAGCTTCTCGTGCAGCCGCCGCACTTCGCGGGCGTGCCGCTTCCACTCCTTGCGGAGTTCGGCGATCGGCTCGGTGCGGAAGCCGAGCGAGCGGCCGAGCCGCCGCAGCCCGGCCTCGTCCTCGGGCACCAGGTGCGTACGGCGCATCTTGTGGAGCTGGATGCGGTGTTCCATGGTGCGCAGGAAGCGGTACGCCTTGTCGAGCGAGGCGGCGTCCGCGCGGCCCACGTAGCCGCCCACGGCCAGCGCTTCGAGCGCGACGAGGGTGGTGCCGCTGTGCAGCGTCGCGTCGCTGCGGCCGTGTACGAGTTGCAGCAGCTGGACGGCGAATTCGACGTCGCGCAGGCCGCCGGGGCCGAGCTTGAGTTCGCGGTCGATCTGCGCGGCGGGGATGGTCGCGACGACGCGGCGGCGCATCTGCTGCACGTCGGGGACGAAGTTGTCGCGCTCGGCGGCCTGCCACACCATCGGCGCCACCCCGGCGATGTACTCCAGGCCCAGCTCGGTGTCGCCCGCGATCGGGCGGGCCTTGAGCAGCGCCTGGAACTCCCAGGTCTTGGCCCAGCGCTGGTAGTAGGCGAGGTGGCTGGAGAGCGTCCGCACCAGCGGCCCGTTGCGCCCCTCGGGCCGCAGGTTGGCGTCGACCGGCCAGATGGTGCCCTCGGCGGTGACGTCGGAGCAGATCCGCATCATCCGGGAGGCGATCCGGATCGAGGCCTGGACCGCCTTGCCCTCGTCGGTGCCGCCGCGCGGCTCGGCGACGAAGATGACGTCCACGTCCGAGATGTAGTTGAGCTCGCGCCCGCCGCACTTGCCCATGCCGATGACGGCCAGCCGCGCGGCGGCGGCGTCGTCGGGCGACTCCTCGGCGGCGATCTCCAGCGCGGCCCGCAGCGTGGCGCTGGCGAGGTCCGCCAGCTCGGCGGCGGTCTGGGCCAGCTCGGTCGTCCCGCAGACGTCCCGGGCGGCGATGGTCAGCAGGCAGCGCCGGTACGCGGCGCGCAGCGCGTCGGGCCGCGGCCGGGTCGCACCCCGCTCGCCCCAGATGCCCTCGGCGAGCGCCAGCTCGAACTCGGCGGTGGCCGGGTGCAGATCGACGGACTCGTAGCTGACCAGCGCGTGCCAGTCGGACGGGTGCCGCGCCAGGTGGTCCCCGAGCGCCTCGGACGCCCCCAGCACCCCGAGCAGCCGGTCACGCAACGGCTTGGCGGTGACCAGCGTGTCGAGCAGCGTGCGCTGCTGCTCGGCGTCCTGCGCCTCGACGAGCCGTACGAGCCCGAACAGCGCCATGTCGGGGTCCGCGGTCGCGCCCAGCCCGTCGAGCAGAACGATGTCGGTCCGCACGGCGGAGAGCTCGGGCATGTCCAGCAGTCGCTCGGCCGCCGCGGGATCGGTGAACCCGTACCGCAGCAACCGCCCGAACCGGCTGTCCCGTCGCCCTTGGGGCACGGCGTACCGCCTCTCCACCCGCATCATGATCCGTCCCGCGAGCGTAGCCGCAAGGGGCGCGCGGCGTCCCTCCGCGCGCCCCTCCGTTGTCTACGGCTGCTGCCCGGGAGGGGGCCTGCGCGGGCGTCGCACACGACGCACACGACGGAGACGACGGCCCCATGCGCACCGATCACGGAAAGATATCGGTGAGACTGGGATGGCGGTATCGTTAAGGCCTCACTAGACCCTGGAGAGTGGTGCCGTAATGTCCCGTACCGTGATCGATCTCGACGACGACACCACCCAGGAGCTAATGAAGCTCTACAACGTCAAAACCAAGGCTGCCGCTGTGCGCCGCGCCATGGAAGAGACGGTCAAGCTGCACCGCCGCATGGCATTCATGGACGCCATCGACAGTGGCGCGATCGACCTCAGCTACGACGCCCGCACCGCCACCAGCCAGGACGCGGCCTGATCCGTGCGCTACCTCATCGACAAGTCGGCCCTGGCACGCCGCACCAAACCGTCCGTACGCGCAGCCCTTGACCCTCTCATCCAGCGCGGCCTGATCGCGGTCACCGGGGCAGTCGAGGTAGAGATCCTCTACTCCGCGCGCAATCCCTCCGAAGCCGAACAGTTGCGTTACTGGCTGTCCGGGTTCGACTACCTGCCCTGCCCCGACGAGGTCTGGGATCGCGCCAAGGTCATCCAAGCGCGGGCAACCCACAAAGGCAACCATCGAGCACTGTCCATGGCAGATCTGCTCATCGCGGCCACCGCAGAGCGGCACGAGGCGACCGTCCTCCACTACGACGAGGACTACGAACAGATCGCCGCGATCACCGGTCAACCCCACGAGTGGGTCGTCCCCTCCGGCACCGCCGACTGAGCCGAGGCAGGACAGTCACACCGACGCACGTCTTCGCCGTTGCACTCCGCAGGAGCCAACCGCGCCGGGCCGCTCGGTCGCGCAGACCCACCGACCCGGTGCGGGCCGGGATCTCAGCGCCCGATGACGTCCTTGACGAAGGCGCGGAAGGCATCGGTCTGGAAGAGCAGGACGCCCCGGTCCGGGTCCTTGGAGTCGCGGACGGCGACGGTGGGGCGCAGGTCGGCGACCTCTACACACTCGCCGCCGGAACTGCCGCTGTGGCTTGACTTGCGCCACAGCGCGTTGGGGTGGAGGTCGGCGACCTCTACACAATCGCCGCCTTCACTGCCGCTGTAGCTGGACTTGCGCCACCGCGCGCGGGACACGTCAACTTCCTTGTACATCAAGATCCTCCAGAACCTGGGCGATCAATTCTGCCGAGTCGTCGGGGGACAACGCAGCGGCTCGGAGCAGATCGTATCTCCGGGCACAGCCCTGCACTTCTGCCGGTTCGGTGAGAATCCGTCCGCCGCCGTAGCCTTCGGAGTAGGCGACTTCCGGCTCGCCATCGAACGACAGCAGATTCAGCGAACCGTTGAGTCCCGTATGCGCTCCCGCGCTGTACGGCAGTACCTGAATCACGACGCGGGGCGCCCCCCGGAGACTCAACAGGCGGAGGAGTTGCGTCCGCATCACTTCAGGTCCACCCAGGACACGGTGAAGTGCGGCCTCATCCAGCACCATCCAGAGACTCGGCGGCTCAGCGCGGGAGAGAACTTCCTGCCGGTCCATCCGGGCTGCTGTCAGCTGCTCCAGATCGACAGGACGGGTCGGCTTCAGCACTTCACGCGCATACTCCTCGGTCTGGAGCAAGCCGTACACCACCTGGGCCTGATACGTGCGGATGTCGATCGCCTTCGCCTCCAACTCGGCGTAGCCCCGGAACCAGCCCGGCAAGCCGCTCCGACTCACGAGCGGCCACAGCCGCACCAGCGCACCGCCCGCGCCCAACGCACCGTCGCAGCGTTCGGCGAAGTCGCGGCTCGGCGGGCGGTTGGCGGTCTCCACCAGGCCGACGAATGACCCGGTGTAGTTCACGGTCCGGCCCAGGCACTCTTGGCTGAGGCCGGCGTCTATGCGCAGGCGCCTCAACTCGTAGCCGAAGAAGGAGAGCGCAGAAGCCGAAGGATCAAGTTCTCGCGGAGCCGCCATGGACACCACTCCCATCCAACCTGCACGAACGTAGAGTCACTACTCATAGCCAAGGGTAGTCAGGGCGGGTCTGATTAGGGGCATGCACTGCGAAATCAATACCCCTGACCACTACCGGCTGCACCTGCCGACAGTCGGCGCAGACAGCCCCACCCAGGTCCGGCGCATCGTCCGTGCGCATCTGCGCTTCTGGGGACTGGCGGAGCTGGCCGACGCGGCTGGGCTATGCGTGACCGAGCTGCTGTCCAACGTCATCCGGCACGTGGACGACCGGCGCTGCACGCTGGAGCTGTGGCGGCGCGGAGATGACGGCGTACGCGTCGAAGTGCACGACAGCGAGCCGGAATTGCCGCTTATCCGCGTCACTGGCGATGTGCTGAGCGAGTCCGGGCGCGGCTTGGTCCTGCTGGCCGCCATCGCGCACGCGTGGGACGCGGAACGGACAGGCGGCGGCAAGGTGGTGTGGTTCGAGTTGAAGCAGAGCTGAGCAGACGACAGCGCACGGGGCGTCCGCGAAACGGCCCCTTCTCGCACAAATGTCGCCTTGACGAGCCAAGCTACCTAGGCGACACTTTCTGTATGACGTCTGTAATACAGAGCGGAGGGAAGATGCCCGCTGACACCACCCGAGCCAAGAAGCCGTCTGCCAAGACGGATGCCACCCGGCTCAAGAAGCAGCCCTCCAAAGCAGCCAAAAAGCAGCCCCCGGCAAAGACACACCGGCACCAAGCCGCTCCGTCAACAAGCGCCCTCGGCGCCAGCAAACTGGCTCAGGTTCGCCTGCGGCCCGACGAGATGGCAGCGCTGCACGAGGTCATGCAGACGCTGAATCTGGGTTCCACCTCGGACGCGCTCCGCGAAGGATTGCGTCTGCTGGTCCGAGAGGCGGCAGAAGTAGCAGCCTCCGAGGAAATCCGCGACTTCTATCAAGGTGCTACCGCTCCAACCCCTGACGGAGTCGTGCCGGCCAGCGAGGAAGAGCTAGCGGCGGCAGATGAGGCTGACTGGTGAACGTCCGTACCGCCCTGAGAGGAGAAGTTTGGAAATGTGCCCTTCCCAGCCCTCTTGGGCCGCACCCAGTGGTCGTACTCAGCGCCAACCGCATCGCGGAACGGTTGTCCTCGCTCACAGTCGCAGTGATCACGGGCACAGCAGGGCCGCGCGCCACCCACGTGACCATCAGCAGAGACGCTGGGGTCACTAAGTACGACGAGTCGCACGTCAACTGCACTGACCTTCATACGGTGAGCAAGTCGCGGCTCAGTAGGCACCTGGGGCGACTCTCACCGGGCGAGCTGAGCCACATGGAAGAGTGCGTTCGTCTGATCCTTGGACTGACATAGGCGGCGTGGCCGAAGGCCGGTCGCAGCGAGTGCTGTGACCGGAGCCATCCCCGAACCGAAGGACAGCGAAAGCCGGACGGCCCACAGACGGCCCAGGGCGAGTGAGACGGCTCCGGGCCAACGGCACACCGCCGCCGGCCCGGAACTTGCTGATGGGGAAAAGCCCGCTGACCTGCCGTTACAGCACCGGCAGGCTCTTGCGCAGCTCGAAGGCCGTCACCTCGGAGCGGTACTCCTCCCACTCCTGCTTCTTGTTGCGCAGGAAGAAGTCGAAGACGTGCTCGCCGAGCGTCTCGGCGACCAACTCGCTGCGCTCCATCAGGTCGATGGCCTCGCCGAGGTTCTGCGGGAGCGGCTCGATGCCCATCGCGCGGCGTTCGGCGTCGGAGAGGGCCCAGACGTCGTCGTCGGCGCCGGCCGGGAGTTCGTAGCCCTCTTCGATGCCCTTGAGGCCTGCGGCGAGGAGCACCGCGTAGGTCAGGTACGGGTTGGCGCCGGAGTCGATGGAGCGGACCTCGACGCGGGTCGAGCCGGTCTTGCCGGGCTTGTACATCGGCACCCGGATGAGCGCGGAGCGGTTGTTGTGGCCCCAGCAGATGTACGAGGGGGCTTCGCCGCCCGCGCCGGCGGTGCGCTGCGAGCCGCCCCAGATGCGCTTGTAGGAGTTGACCCACTGGTTGGTGACGGCGGACACCTCGGCCGCGTGCCGCAGCAGGCCCGCGATGAAGGAGCGGCCGACCTTGGAGAGCTGGTACTCCGCGCCGGACTCATAGAAGGCGTTGCGGTCGCCCTCGAAGAGCGAGAGGTGGGTGTGCATGCCCGAGCCGGGGAACTCGGAGAACGGCTTCGGCATGAAGGTCGCCTGAACGCCCTGTTCCAGCGCGACCTGCTTCATGACCAGCCGGAAGGTCATCACGTTGTCCGCTGTGGACAGCGCGTCCGCGTACCGCAGGTCGATCTCCTGCTGGCCGGGTGCGCCCTCATGGTGCGAGAACTCGACCGAGATGCCCATGGATTCGAGCATCGTGATGGCCTGCCGGCGGAAGTCCATGCCGACGTTCTGCGGGGTGTGGTCGAAGTAGCCGGAGGAGTCCGCCGGGGTGGGGCGGGTGCCGTCCACCGGCTTGTCCTTGAGCAGGAAGAACTCGATCTCGGGGTGGGTGTAGAAGGTGAACCCGAGGTCGGAGGTCTTGGCCAGCATCCGCTTGAGGACGTAGCGCGGGTCGGCGTACGAGGGCGATCCGTCCGGCATCAGGATGTCGCAGAACATCCGGGCGGTGCCCGGGGCCTCGGCGCGCCACGGCAGGATCTGGAAGGTGCCGGGGTCGGGCTTGGCGATCATGTCCGACTCGTAGACCCGGGCGAAGCCCTCGATCGCCGAGCCGTCGAAGCCGATGCCCTCGTCGAAGGCCTGCTCCAGCTCGGCCGGCGCGACAGCGACGGACTTGAGGAAGCCCAGCACATCGGTGAACCACAGACGCACGAACCGGATGTCGCGCTCCTCGAGCGTCCGGAGCACGAATTCCTGCTGCTTATCCATTGCTACATCCTTGCAGGTCAGACTGCCTGTTCACCTAGGGCAGGGCACACTGGGGGCACATCAGTATCACCTTGCGGGATTTCCATCGCGTTTCGCCCTCACCGCCGCCACCGTAGTGCGCGGTGGTGGCCCGCCGCCATTGTGTGGCCCCACGCGGCACAGCGCCCTCCGGGGCCGCCGGGCTGACCCTCGCCCCGCCCCGAACAGCGGACTCGTCGCCGCCCCGGCCGTCGCCCCGGCCCGCCCTCGGCCGCGCTCCCGGCCCCGTTCGCCTTTGCCACCCTCGCACCCGTGTGAGAGCTTTTGAGTGGAGGCCGCGACAGGCCCCCGGACGAGGCGCACCGTACCCGGCCATGACAAGACGGCGCACTGGAGTCAGTCATGGCCTGGATCGTTCTCATCATCTCCGGCGTCCTCGAAGCCGTCTGGGCGACCGCGCTCGGCAAGAGCCAGGGGTTCAGCCGGGTCACCCCCTCCGTGATCTTCGCCGTCGGCCTCATCGCGAGCATGGCGGGCCTCGCCTACGCCTTGCGGACCCTCCCCGTCGGCACCGGTTACGCGGTGTGGGTCGGCATCGGAGCGGTGCTCACCGTCGCCTACGCGATGGCCTTCGACGGCGAGGCGACCTCCGTCCTCAAGGTTCTGCTGCTGCTCGGCATCGTGGGCTGCGTCGTCGGCCTGAAGGTTCTGCACTGATCCCATGCGGGGCGGGGCGTGAAGCTCCCGTACGTCGCACCAGGAGCTCCCGTACATCGCACCAGGAATCCGCCGCTCCCCGCCCTCCGAAGCCATACCCCATAGGGGTAAAGTGCCGGGGAGGCGGGATCAGCGGAAGGGCGGCGTGCGGGATGTACGGGCAGCGGGCGGCCGGCGCGTGGTGCGGCCGGTTGCTGCTGTTCGCCGCGCTGCTGCTGGGCATCGTCACCATGCACACCCTCGGGCACCCCGGCGAGCACAGCGGGGCGGGCGGCGGCGCACGGGCCGGGATGAGCGGCAGCGCGTACCCCGGGATGCACGACGGCGCACGCGGCGAGCCGCACGCCGGGGTGCGGATCGGCGCACACGCCGGGGCCCGGCGCACGCCGGGGCGGTCAACGTTGAGCGGGCGGGCGTTCACGTCTCCGAGCGCGCGAGCACGCACGCCACGCCCCCTCCCCCCGCAGCCGAGCGCGCGACAGCGCCCCCGCACGACAGCGGGATGGACATGACCTCCGTCTGCCTCGCGGTGCTCACCGCGTGGACCGTCGCCCTGCTGGCCGCGCTCACCGCGCGCCGGCCGGACGGCCTCGGCGCGCCCTCACCCAGCCGGGCACTGCGCGCCCTGTGGCCGATTCCCCCACCGAGACGCACCCTCCTCTCGCAACTGTCGGTATTGCGCATTTAGGGCCGCGCCCCGCCCACCACGGGCACGCGCCGTCCCTCTGCTCACCGACACCACACGAGGTGCTCTCCACCATGCGCACTCACCACCGTTCCCACACCCGCCGCGCCGTGCTCGGCGCGGGAATCGCCGCTGCGGGCAGCGGCCTGCTCGCCGCCTGTTCGGACTCGGGGTCAGGTATGGATCACTCCTCCGGCCACGACGGCCCGTCCGGCAAGCCGGGCTCCGCCGCCGCTCCGGCCGGCTACATCGACCCGGCCGGCAAGGAGGTCGCGGCGGCCGAGGCCGCGCGCGGTTCCGGCCGGGTACGGGAGGTCAGGCTCACCGCCGTCGAGACCCGGCTCGACCTGGGCGGCCGTACGGTCAAGTCCTGGGCGTACGGCGACCGGCTGCCCGGCGAAGAGGTACGGATCACCGCGGGCGACACGCTCGCCCTCACCCTCGCCAACCACCTGCCCCAGCCCACCTCCCTGCACTGGCACGGGCTGGCGCTGCGCAACGACATGGACGGCGTTCCTGGCCTCACCCAGCAGGCGGTCAAGCCGGGCGCGTCGTTCGACTACCGCTTCGCGGTCCCGCATCCCGGCACGTACTGGTTCCATCCGCACTCCGGGACGCAGCAGGACCGGGGGCTCTACGCGCCGCTGATCGTCGAGGACCCGAAGGAACCGCTGAAGTACGACCACGAGTGGGTCGTCGTGCTGGACGACTGGGTCGACGGCGTGGACGGCAGCACACCGGACGCGGTGCTCGCCGAACTCCGCGGGGGCATGGGTGACGACATGCACCACGGGGGCGGGGGCGGCGGCACCGGCGGGGGCGGGGGCGGATCGAAGGAGTCCGGCTCCAGCTCCGGCGGCATGGGCGGCATGGACCACGACATGTCCAAGATGTCGATGTCCGGCACGTCCAAGTCCGGCGACGCCACGTCCCCCTCCCCCAAGCGCTCCGGTCCCTCCCGGATGCTGATGGGCTCCAAGAGCAAGCTGCTCGGCGACGACGCGGGCGACGTCGACTACCCGTATTACCTGGTCAACGGCCGTACGGGCGACGACCCGCAGACCTTCAGGGCCAAGCCCGGCGACCGTATCCGGATCAGGCTCATCAACGCGGGCGGCGACACCGCCTTCCGTGTCGCGCTCGGCGGCCATGAGCTGACTGTCACCCACACCGACGGCTTCCCCGTCGAGCACGCGAAGACGGACGCGCTGCTGCTGGGCATGGGCGAGCGGTACGACGTCCTGGTCACCGCGAAGGACGGCGTGTTCCCGCTCACCGCGCTGGCCGAGGGCAAGAAGGCCGCCGCGACGGCCCTGCTCCGTACGGGCGGCGGCCCGGCCCCCAAGCCGTCCGTACGCCCCAGGGAGCTGACCGGAAAGCTGCTCACCGCCGGACGGCTGAAGGCGGCCGGGTCCGCCCGGCTGAAGCCCGGCGCGCCCGACCGTACGGTCAAGCTGAAGCTGACCGGCGGAATGGCGAAGTACGACTGGGCGATCAACGGCGAGAAGTACGACGCGGCGCAGCGGCATCCGGTGCGGGCGGGTGAGCGGGTCCGGCTGTCCTTCGTCAACAGCACCACGATGTGGCACCCGATGCACCTGCACGGCCACACGTTCGCGCTGCCGGGCGGCGGGCCGCGCAAGGACACCGCGATCGTGCTGCCGGGGCAGCGGCTGGACGTCGACTTCGACGCGGACAATCCGGGGCTGTGGATGATCCACTGCCACAACGTGTACCACTCGGAGGCGGGGATGATGACGGTTCTCGGGTACCGCAAGTAGGCGGGGGCGGTCGGCCGGTGGCGGGGCGCGGGGGCGCGCGAGGCGCGCGCTAGGCGCGCCGGTGAGCCGGTGAGCCGGTGAGCCGGCGCCGGCCGTACGGGCCCCCGCGCCGATCCGGCGCGGGGG
>NZ_JAYMZR010000027.1:0-74206 GCF_035828615.1 Streptomyces sp. H27-D2
ATATTGCGCCCGGCGCGAGCCCGGCGCAATATCCCATCGGACCAACCCGTGCGGGTGATCCGTCCAGAACGGCGCATGCCGCCGCCGGAAGCGCCGATAGACTGCGTCGCACCAAGCGCGTCAGGCTCACAGCGTCGTGCGTCTTCCACGCGGCTGCCCCCTCCACCGCCTTCGGCCGTCGGGACGGTCGTCCGCAAAGGACTAGTGAGGACCACGTGAGCACTGCACCCGCCCGGAAGCCTGTCGTACTCATCGCGGAAGAACTGTCGCCCGCGACAGTCGACGCGCTGGGACCCGACTTCGAGATCCGGCACTGCAACGGCGCCGACCGCGCCGAACTGCTGCCCGCCATCGCCGACGCCGACGCGATCCTGGTGCGCAGCGCCACCAAGGTCGACGCCGAGGCCATCGCCGCGGCGAAGAAGCTGAAGGTCATCGCCCGCGCCGGGGTGGGCCTGGACAACGTCGACGTCTCCGCCGCCACCAAGGCCGGCGTGATGGTCGTCAACGCCCCCACCTCCAACGTCGTCACCGCCGCGGAGCTCGCCTGCGGCCTGCTGGTCGCCACCGCGCGCAACATCCCGCAGGCCAGCGCGGCCCTCAGGCAGGGCGAGTGGAAGCGGAGCAAGTACACCGGCGTCGAGCTGAGCGAGAAGACGCTCGGCGTCGTCGGCCTCGGCCGGATCGGCGTGCTGGTCGCCCAGCGGATGTCCGCCTTCGGCATGAAGATCGTCGCGTACGACCCCTATGTGCAGCCCGCGCGGGCCGCCCAGATGGGTGTCAAGCTGCTGACTCTCGACGAGCTGCTCGCGGTCTCGGACTTCATCACCGTGCACCTCCCCAAGACGCCGGAGACTCTCGGTCTGATCGGTGACGAGGCGCTGCACAAGGTCAAGCCCGAGGTGCGGATCGTCAACGCCGCCCGCGGCGGGATCGTCGACGAACAGGCGCTGGCCAGCGCCCTCAAGGAGGGCCGGGTCGCCGGCGCGGGCCTGGACGTCTATTCGTCCGAGCCCTGCACCGACTCGCCGCTCTTCGCGTTCGACCAGGTCGTCGCCACCCCGCACCTGGGCGCTTCGACCGGTGAGGCCCAGGAGAAGGCCGGTGTCTCGGTCGCCAAGTCGGTGCGGCTCGCACTGGCCGGCGAACTGGTCCCGGACGCGGTCAACGTCCAGGGCGGCGTGATCGCCGAGGACGTGCGTCCCGGTCTGCCGCTCGCCGAGAAGCTCGGCCGGATCTTCACCGCGCTCGCGGGCGAGGTCGCGGTGCGGCTCGACGTCGAGGTGTACGGCGAGATCACCCAGCACGACGTCAAGGTGCTCGAACTCTCCGCGCTCAAGGGCGTCTTCGAGGACGTCGTCGACGAGACGGTGAGCTACGTCAACGCTCCGCTGTTCGCGCAGGAGCGCGGTGTCGAGGTCCGCCTCACCACCAGCTCGGAATCCCCCGACCACCGCAACGTGGTGATCGTCCGCGGGACCCTCTCGGACGGCGAAGAGGTGTCGATCTCCGGCACGCTGGCCGGTCCGAAGCACCAGCAGAAGATCGTCGCGGTCGGCGAGCACGATGTGGACCTGGCTCTCGCCGACCACATGTGCTTCCTCCGCTACGGCGACCGCCCCGGCGTCGTCGGCACGGTCGGCCGGATCCTCGGCGAGGCCGGCATCAACATCGCGGGCATGCAGGTGTCCCGCGCGGCCGTCGGCGGCGAGGCGCTGGTGGCGCTGACCGTGGACGACAACATCCCGGTGGCGGTCCTCGCGGAGATCACCGAGGAGATCGGCGCGACCTCGGCCCGTACGGTCAATCTCACCGACTGACCTGTTCGTGTTGCTGTGCGCCTGTTGCTGTGCGCCTGGGCCCGGTCCTTGCTTCTGCGGGGGCCGGGCCCAGGTGTGTGCGGGGGTGCGGGGGTTGGGGCCTCTGCCGGCCGTCGGTTACTGCTCGTGGTGCCGGCCGGCGCCGGCCCGTGCCGACCTGCGTCGGCCGGGTGCTGACCACCGTCGTCCTCGCGGGTCCGGCGAGCGTCCTCAGACGCGGCTGAGCGTGCCCGCGTCCGCCGTCGCATCCGGAGCCGGGGCCGCCGCCCCTACCTTCCGCAAGGCCACCATGGCGACGGCGGCGGCTCCGATCAGGATGACGAGTCCGGCGAGGGCGGCGAGGTTCATGCCATGGGTGAAGGCTTCGCGGGCCGCGGTGAGGACCGCGTCGCCGGTGCGGCCCGGCAGCTGGTCGGCCACTACCGTGGCGCTGCCCAGGGTTTCGTGGATCGCGTCGAGTGCGCTCGGGGAGAGCCCGCTCGGCATCGAGTCGGTGACGTCGTCGCGGTACACGACGGTCCCGATGCTGCCGAGGACCGCCATGCCCAGCGCGCCGCCGAACTCCTGGCCGGTCTCCAGCAGGGAGGCGGCGGAACCCGCCCGCTCCGGCGGGGCGACGGCCAGCGCCATGTCGGTGACCAGGGCCATCACGGTGACGATGCCGCCGGCCAGCACGCTGGCCCCGATCAGCACGGTCCACAGCGCATCCGTGCCGGCCAGTGCCAGCACCCCGTAGCCGAGCGCCGCGATGAGGAATCCGCCGCTGATGACGTAGGCCCGGTTCACCCTGCCGGCGATCACGGCCGCCGTCGGGGCGGCGACGCCCACCGCGACGGACGGCGCGAGGCTCCACAGGGCCGCCTC
Organism: Streptomyces sp. H27-D2; assembly: GCF_035828615.1. Taxonomy (NCBI): domain Bacteria; kingdom Bacillati; phylum Actinomycetota; class Actinomycetes; order Kitasatosporales; family Streptomycetaceae; genus Streptomyces; species Streptomyces sp. H27-D2. The sequence goes on from NZ_JAYMZR010000027.1 coordinate 2,685, forward strand.
CAGCGCGCCCTTGCCGAGCACCGACTGGAGATACTGCGCGGTGAAGTAGGCGGAGCCCATCATGGCGAAGGTGGCCAGGCTGTTGAGCCCGATGCCCGCCCCGAAGCCGCGGCTGCGGAACAGCGCCGGGTCGATCATCGGGTGCGCGGTGGTCCGCTGGCGGTGCACGAAGAGAGCGCCGACGGCCAGGCCTGCCGCGATCGCCAGGATCATCGGGACGCTGAAGCCGTCCGAGGCGAGCTTCTTGAGCCCGTAGACCACCGGCAGCACCGCGCCCATCGACAGCGGCACGCTCAGCAGGTCGAATGTCCCGGGCTTCGGGTCCTTGAACTCCGGTACCAGCAGCGGCACCAGGACGAGCAGCAGCAGCATCGCCGGGACGTTGATGAGGAAGACCGAGCCCCACCAGAAGTGGTTGAGCATCACACCGCTCATCACCGAGCCGAGCGCGATCCCGCCGGCCATGGCGCCCGACCAGATCCCGATCGCGCTGCTCCGCTGCTTCGCGTCGTGGAACAGATTGCGCACCAGCCCCATCGTCGAAGGCATCAGCGTCGCCCCGCCGATGCCGAGCAGCACCCGCGCCGCGATGAGCATTTCGGCGCTGGTGGCGTACGCGGCGGCGACCGACGCGAGGCCGAAGGCACTCGCTCCGGCCAGCAGCAGCTTGCGGCGGCCGATCCGATCGCCGAGCGAGCCCATCGTGATCAGCAGCCCGGCGAGGGCGAAGGCGTAGACGTCGAAGATCCAAAGTTGCTGAGTGCTGGTCGGCTCCAGCTCCTGGCTGATGGCCGGAATCGCGAAGTAGAGGACGGAGACGTCCATCGAGACCAGGAGGAGGGGCAGCAGGAGGACGACGAAAGCGGTCCATTCCTTGCGCCCGGCACGTGCGGTGGAGTGCGTCATGGCAGGGAATATACAGACGTACATGACGCTTGTATAGAACGTTCGTTTAATACGTCCGTATGGATCATGGGGATCGCACGGCGCGACGGGTCCGGCGTTGTGCATGTCGGTGATATCGCCTTGTTGACGGCGACATGGATCTATTGCCTGTTTCGCGCCATAAGCCGGTGAATGTGCGCTGTGAAAGACGCCCAAGGTAGCGATTCGGCCAGCCCGCCCCCGTGGTCACGGCCTTTCCCGCTCGCCGCCGCGGGCCGCCGCCGTCCGTCGGGTGCCAGGTCATATGCCGTCGCTGCGCGCGATGGCGGGTTGCGGCCGGTGACCGGATCGGACCGCTGTGCGCACCCGGGGAGCCCGCCTAGCTTGGGGATGCATCTACTGGGACCAAGCGGAAGGTTGTGGTGTAAATGGCCGTTACGGGACTCATGGTTCTGGAGGGTTCCCAGCCGGCGCCCGAGGGCTGGATAAAGATCAACAAGGATCTGAACGCCGGGGCCGGAGGCGCCTACCTGTACTTCGCGTACGAGCTGAACGGCGTCTACGCGCCCATCACCAACATCATGTTCACCCTCGACCCGAGCCAGGAGGTGCCGCCCGGGTACCACCGGATCGACGTCGACCTCAACAAGGGCGCCGGCGGCAAGTACATCTACGCGGCCTACACGCACGACCGGGACGCGGGCGTTCCGGTCGAGGCCCTCGACGTCCTGATCTCCAGCGACGCGGGCATGCAGCCGCAGAAGCCGTGGCAGCGCTACGACATGGACCTGAACATGGGCGCGGGCGGCAAATACGTCTACCTGATGCACCTGACGGTCTGACGGTCTGACGTCCGGAGCCCGACGCGTGGAGTCCGAAGCCGGAGTCCAACGCCCGGAGCCCGACGAGCGGAATCGTGCCGGGAGCCGTGACGGAGTCCGGCGCCCGGTGCTCGACGACCGGCGCATGACGCCCGCCGGTCCGGCCGCCCGCGAGAGGTGAGACGTGGGGCAGCCGGCGAAGGGTCCGCGGTGAGGTGAGCGGTCGCGGACCCTTCGTCGGGCGGGCGGCGGACGAACCGGTGGACCGGCATGCGGCCGGGGGCGGGTGCGGTGGGCAAGGCCGCCGCATCCACGGTCAGGGGGCGGCGAGGGCCTCTGCCGGGGTGAGGCGGGCGGCGCGGATGGCGGTCCGCCACACCCCGCCGGGCGGCAGCGTCTGTCTGCGAGGCCGGCCGGCGCGGACGTGGTGATCGACATCGCCGGCACGAGTTGTGGGCCGGGCTCGTTCGGCGAGTGAGCCGAGTACGGACCCGCTCAGCCGCCCGTGACGTCCGTGCCCGCCGCCAGCGCGTCGCCGAGAGGGGTGCGGTAGTAGAGCACCGACCGGCCGGACCGGGCGCGGTGCAGGAGGCCGGCCTCGCGGAGGATGGTCAGGTGGTCGCCGACGGCGCCGGGGGCCAGCCGTAGGCTCTGGGCGAGTTGGGTGGTGCTGGCCGGCCGGTCGAGCGCCGCGAGGAGGCGGGACCGGGAGCGGCCGAGCAGGTTCGCCAGCGCGGCGGGTTCCACGGGGGCGGGGCTCGCCCGGAGGGCGGCCGTGCCGCGGGCCGGATAGATGACGGTCTTCGGCCAGGGGGCGTCCGTGTGGGTGGCGACGCCGGGCCAGACGAAGACGGAGGGGACGAGCAGCAGCCCCTCGCCCGCGAGCGTGACGGTGCTGTTCGCGGAGGAGTTCAGGATGTCGATTCCACCGTCGCGCCAGCGCAGCCGGGGGTGCAGGCCGTCGAGGGCAGCCGCCCAGCCCGAGGTGCCGAGTTGTCCGGTGCGGTGTACGACGTCGCGCTCGCAGATCGCCCGCAACTGGAGCCAGTCGCGGGCCGGCAGACCGTGCCAGGCGTGATCCAGGGTGTCGGCGATCCGCCCGACGACCTTGTCGTCGTGCAGCACCGCCAGCACGCGCGGGTCGTTGACCGGCCGCGCGGCGAGGCAGCGCGCTACCTCGCCGCGTGCCACGGGCAGCGGGGTCGCCCGCAGCGCCGCGAGGTCCTCCTCCCAGGTCTGGGCGAGGCCGTTCGGCGGCAGAGCGACGAAGCAGGCTCCGAACGTGCGGGTGTGCAGCGCGAGGGCCGCGTTCCGGCCCGAGCAGGCGTGGACGCCGCGGCCGAACGTCAGCAGTGACGTGTGGTCCCTGGAGAAGTCGATCCGGTCCGCGTCCGGGAAGACGCGTGGATCCCTGTTCGCGCCGCCCAGAAGCATGGTCACGGTCTGTCCGCGCTCGATGGACCGCCCGCCCAACTCGATGTCCCGCACGCACGGGTCCGATTCAGCCACGCGGAATGAAAGAATCCGGATCGGCCGGGGATCGGAATTCCTCGGGAATCATCGGGCGGTCCTGGGCATATGCGGTGCGCTCATGGAACGCACGCTTCCACCGGCCGCCGGGCGAGGGGCCGAAAATCGACGCTCGCCCGGCCGGAAAGGTCGCTTCCCGGAGGTAAGCGCTAGCTACTGTCCGCAGTCGTCGGGGGCGGCCCACCCCTCAGAGCCGCGCCGCCTTCAGCCCCATGTGCAGCAGCAGTCGGTCCTCGCCGTCGTCCAGGTCGAGGCCGGTGAGCTGTTCCACCCGGGACAGGCGGTAGTAGAGGGTCTGCCGGTGGATGCCGAGGGCGGCGGCCGTGCGGCCGGCCTGGCCCGCGGAGTCGAGGAACACTTCGGCGGTGCGGGCGAGTTCGCGGTGGGCGTGGTCCAGCAGCGGGCGGACCGCCGGGTCGGCGCAGGCGCCCGCCGCGCTGCCCGGGGGGAGTTCGGTCAGCAGGCGGTACGGGCCGATCCCGGACCACTCGGCGACCGGGCCCAACCGGGGCTCGGCGACCGCGGCGCGGGCCGCGGCCGACGCCTCGTGCCAGGCGGCGGGGAGTTCGCCGAGCTTGTGCCGGGGCGGGCCGGCGCCCGCCGCCGCGCCGATCGCGCGCGGCGATTCGAGCAGCCGGGCCGCGGTGAGGCGGGCCGGTTCGAGGGCGTGCGGAGTACGCAGCCGGACCAGCGCGGCCAGCCCCGCGCCCCGCATATCGCTCATGGCCGCGACGCCGGGCAGCGCCGGCAGCGAGGCGTCCCCGCCGGTGCGATCCCAGGGGGCGACGGCGATCAGCAGGAACGGGCCGTCCGCCGCCCCGCGCAGCGCCGCCCGCAACTCCGCCTCCGCGGTGTCGCGGCCCGCCGCTGGGCCGGACAGCAAGGCCCGCAGCAGGCCGCCGAGTTCGGCCCCGGAGCGCACCTCGGCGGCGAGCAGCGCGCCGATCCGGCCGGCCGTCTCCATGGCGGCGGCGAGCCGGGGGTCGGTCAGCTCCACGACGCCGTCGTCCAGCAGCCAGATGTAGCCGTAGACCACCCCGCGGTGCCGTACGGGCAGGCAGACGCGGCCCTTGAGAACGCCGGCCGCCGGGTCGGGCGGGATGCGGACGGGCTGCTGCGCCCTGGTGATGCCGAAGCTCTCAAACCATTCGCGTACCGCGGCGGTGGACCGGCGGCGCAGGATCGACCGGGTGCGGACCGGGTCCATGGCGAGGTCGTCGTCGCTGTCGTGCGCGCCGAAGGCGATCAGCCCGAAGTCGCGGTTCTCCAGGGTCGCCGGGGCGCCAAGAGCCGCCGAGACTTCATCGACCAACTGCTGGTACTCCTCTTGCATCCGCCGCAGCGCCCCCTTATGTCCGCTCTGTCTGGTTATGTCCGCCGGGCCGTGCTGTGTCGCGCTGTGTCGCTTCCGACGATTCGGCCGCTCGCGCCGCCGCGCGGCCCGGTCCGCACTGCCCGTCACTTCATTCTCATACATATGTCTGAGATCCGGGACACGGATGCGTGACAGGTGTCGATGGCCCGACATCGGAGCGATCCTTAGGTTTCAGGGTGATAACACCCTGTCGTTCCGGAGGTACCCGTGCTGGGCCCTGTGCTCCTCGCCGCTGCGCGCAGCGACAGCATCCGCCGTATCGTCTCGGCCGCGCCGGTCACCCGCCCGATGGTGGACCGCTTCGTGGCCGGCGAACGGCTCGATGACTCCATGACCGCTGTGCGTGACCTCAACGCGCGCGGCCTGGAAGTGACTCTCGACCATCTGGGCGAGGACATCACCGAGCGCACCGAGGCGCTGCGCAACCGCGACGCTTACCTCGATCTGGCCGCGGCGCTCGCCGGGGCCGGGCTGGGCGTGCGCGCCGAGATGTCCGTCAAGCTGTCGGCCTTCGGGCAGGCGCTGGCGGGCGGTCACGATCTCGCGCTGGCGAACGTCATCCCGGTGGTCGAGGCCGCCGCCGAGGCCGGCACCACGGTGACCCTCGACATGGAGGACCACACCACCGCGGACTCCACCCTCGCCATCCTGGCCGAGCTGCGGAAGCGCTTCCCGCAGACCGGCGCGGTCGTCCAGTCGTACCTCTTCCGCACCGAGGACGACTGCCGCGCGCTCGCCGTGGAAGGCTCCCGGGTCCGGCTGGTCAAGGGCGCCTACAAGGAGCCCGCCGACGTCGCCTTCCAGGACAAGCGCGAGGTCGACAAGTCGTATGTGCGCTGCCTGAAGATCCTGATGGCCGGCGACGGCTACCCGATGGTCGGCTCGCACGACCCGCGGATGGTCGCGATCGCGCAGGAGCTGGCGCGGCGTTACGGCCGCAAGGCCGACGAGTTCGAGTTCCAGATGCTCTACGGCATCCGCGCGGCCGAGCAGGCGCGGCTGGTGGCGGAAGGTCACCGGATGCGCGTGTACATCCCGTACGGCACCGATTGGTACGGATACTTCATGCGGCGGCTCGCGGAGCGGCCGGCCAACCTGGCCTTCTTCCTCCGCGCGCTCGCCACTCGCGGCTGAGCCCGCGACCTCAAGACCTGCAAGACCCGCAAGAATTCAAGACTTCGTCAGCACCCGAGCACCCGAGCACCCGCAACTCTCGAACGTGAACCTCGATCGAAGGAGAACGGCCATCATGGACGCTGTGACCCAGGTCCCCGCGCCGGTCAACGAGCCGGTCCACACCTACGCCCCCGGCACCCCGGAGCGTGCGCGGCTGGAGACCAAGCTCAAGGAGCTGGCCGGCAACCCGATCGAGCTGCCGATGACCATCGGCGGCGAGAAGCGGATGGGCGGCGGCGAGCGTTTCGACGTCGTACAGCCGCACAACCACGCCGCGAAGATCGGCACCTACGGCAACGCCACCGCCAAGGACGGGCAGGACGCGGTCGACGCGGCCCTGGCCGCCGCCCCGGCGTGGCGCGCGCTGTCGTTCGACGACCGCGCCGCGATCATCCTCAAGGCCGCGGACCTGCTGTCCGGCCCGTGGCGCGAGACGCTCGCCGCCTCGACGATGCTCGGTCAGTCCAAGACCGTCCAGCAGGCCGAGATCGACACTCCCTGTGAGCTCGTCGACTTCTGGCGCTTCAACGTCCACTTCGCCCGGCAGATCCTGGCCGAGCAGCCGATGGCGAACGCGCCCGGGGTGTGGAACCGCAGCGACCACCGGCCGCTCGAAGGCTTCGTCTACGCGATCACGCCGTTCAACTTCACCGCGATCGCGGGCAACCTGCCGACCGCCCCGGCGCTCATGGGCAACACGGTCGTCTGGAAGCCGTCCCCGACCCAGACGCACGCCGCTGTGCTGCTGATGCAACTGCTGGAAGAGGCGGGGCTGCCCAAGGGCGTCATCAACCTCGTCACCGGCGACGGCATCGCGGTCTCCGAGGTCGCGCTGACCCACCCGGACCTCGCGGGCATCCACTTCACCGGCTCCACCAAGACCTTCCAGCACCTGTGGAAGACGGTCGGCGCCAACATCGAGAACTACAAGACGTACCCGCGGCTGGTCGGCGAGACCGGCGGCAAGGACTTCATCGTCGCCCACCCGTCGGCGGACCCCGCGGTCCTCAAGACCGCGATGACCCGCGGCGCCTTCGAGTTCCAGGGCCAGAAGTGCTCGGCGCTCTCGCGCACCTACCTGCCGCGCTCCATCTGGGAGAACGGCTTCAAGGAGGAGCTCGCGGCCGAGGTCGACGGGCTCGCCATGGGTGACGTCAGCGACCTGTCGAACTTCATGAGCGCGGTCATCGACGAGCGCTCGTTCGCCAAGAACAAGGCGGCGATCGACCGGGCGAAGAACGACCCGACGATCGAGATCGTCGCGGGCGGCAGCTACGACGACTCCACGGGCTACTTCGTCCGTCCGACCGTCCTGGTCTCCACCGACCCGGAGAACGAGATCTTCAAGGACGAGTACTTCGGTCCGATCCTCGGCGTGCACGTCTACGACGACGAGAAGTACGACGAGATGCTGCACCAGATGGAGTCGGCCTCGCAGTACGGCCTGACCGGCGCCGTCATCGCCCAGGACCGTGCGGCAGCCGCCCACACCTGCGACGTGCTGCGCTTCGCGGCGGGCAACTTCTACATCAACGACAAGCCGACCGGCGCGGTCGTCGGCCAGCAGCCCTTCGGCGGCGGTCGCGCCTCCGGGACCAACGACAAGGCCGGCGCCAAGCAGAACCTGATGCGCTGGACCTCGACGCGCTCCATCAAGGAGACGATGATCCCGGCGACCGACTACCGCTACCCCCACATGGGCTGATCCCCGCAAGGCCGTTCGTCCGGCCTGTGGCGTAGCACACCCGAAGGCCCGGCGCCCTCTTCAGGGACCGGGCTTTCGGCGTGCCCGGAGCACTGTCCGCGCTGGTCAGCGGCCCTGTGGCGGCCGGTGAGGAGGCGTCCGGGAGGCCTCGCGGAGCCGTCGGCGGGGCGCGCTCATAGCGGGTCGCGGTGGAGCGGCCGTCTCAGATAGTAGGAAGCCCAAGTATTTGTGCAGACATCACGGCTGGGCTGCCCTACTTTTGTAGAAGCTGAACGTCTCGCTGTATCCAGCGATTGGCGGATGAGGCCTGGTGCCCGCTCGCAGGTGACCCCTGCCGCACTGAAAGCCCCCGCCCTTTCCGCGAAATCCATTTCCTCTCGGGGCTCTGGCATTGGAGACGTGCACCATGGCCGAAACCGCTCGCAGGACCCGCCACACCACCGCTCGCAGGAGCGATGAGGACCGCAAGAACGCCGCCGCCGCTCTGCAGCGCGCGCTCGACCGCCGCGACAACGGCGGCGCCACCGGCCACTGACACGGGCCGCGGTCCGCCGACGGCCGCGGTGAGGGCTCAGCCGCGGCCCGGCCGGGTCACCTCGAAGTGGTCGACGCGCTCGCCGTTCTCGGCGAGCGCGGTCACCTTCAGCTTCGGGTTCCGGCCGGGTTCGACCTCGACCGCGATGAACGAGAAGCCGGTGTAGCGCACCCGCGACCACTCGACCTCGTCCCGCTGCCGGTGCGCTCCCTTCGTCCAGTGGTAGCTGTCGATCCGCTCGATGTCCTTGACATGGCCTTCGTAGCTGTCCGGCGCCGGGAACTCGTACAGCGCCTTGCCCGCGCCGCCCGCGGTGACGTAGACGATGCCCTCACGGGAGTCGACGCTCGCGCCGATCGGCAGCGGCTTGGCGACCTCGCCGCCGCGGATCGCGTCGGTGCGCTCGTAGACGTGGTTGTGGCCGTTGACGACCAGATCGACGCCGTGCTTCTCGAAGAGCGGCACCCACTCCTCGCGGACCCCGCCCTCCGAGGCGTGCGCGCTGGTGGTCGAGAAGGCGCAGTGGTGGAAGAACACCACGATGAAGTCCACGCCGGGGCTCGCGCGGAGCGCGGCCAGCCGGCGGTCCAGCCACTTCGTCTGCCGGCCGTCCGTATGACCCCGGTTGGCCGGGATCTCGTACGAGACGTCGTTGGCGTCCAGCGCGACGACGGCGGTGTTCGCGTAGACGAAGGAGTAGATCCCCGGCGCGCGCCCGGCGTCGGGCCCGTTGTCCGGCAGTGACCAGCGGGCGGACTGGCCGCCGTAGCCGTCCGGGGAGTACCAGGCCTCCATGTCGTGATTGCCGGTCGTCACCATCCACGGCACGCTCTTGGCCACCGACTCGGTCTGCGCCAGGAACTGGTCCCAGACGCGGGCGTCATAGACGTCGGACTCCTTGCCCTGGCCGGCCGAGTCGGCGTAGCAGATGTCGCCCGCGTGCAGGTGGAAGGACGGGTTCTGGCCGAGGATCAGTTGGTCGTTGGCGAGCGCGTCATAGCTGACGCCCTGGTCGCCGAAGGCTGTGAAGACGAACTTCTCGCTCGACGCGGGGGCCGTACGGAAGGTGCCGAGGCCGGCGAAACGGCGCGGCTCGGCCGGGTCGTAGCCGTCGTGGCCGACGCCGTAGTAGTAGGTGGTGCCGGGCCGCAGGCCGTCCAGGGCGGCGTGCAGATAGAGCTGGTCGACGGCGGGCAGCGCGTCGGTGAGCGCGGGGGTGTGCAGGTCGCGCGCCTCGGCCTCGATCCGGCGGCTCAGCTCCCACGGTTCGACGCCGATCCGGATGAAGGGCCGGCGGACCGCCAGCGGCACCTGCCAGGACACCCGCATCTGGGTCTTCGGGTCGGCGCCGAAGGCCAGGTGGCGGCCGAACGGCGCGACGAGCGAGCCGTCGACGCGGACCGGGGCGGCGCGGGTCGGCAGTGCGGGGGAGAGCTGTCCGGCCGCTGCGGAGCCGCCGAGCAGGCCGCTGCCCGCGATCACCCCGGCGGTGGCCGCGCCGCCGCGCAGCGCGCGCCGCCGCGTCAGCTTCGTCCGCAGATACGCGTGCTGCTCGGCCATGCTCATCCGGCTCGACAGCCGCTCGGGAATCCCGGTCCGTGGGGTCGCGGGTTCGGGGGCGGACCCCCGGGAGGATGCGGTCATGCAGCCAAAGTTCCCACCGCCGTCCGGCTTTGCGTCCCCTTCCGGGTGAACTGCGGCTGACAGGCTGACACACGGTCCGCATAGTGGACCTCTAGTGTCATTCCATGGGACGGGGAGTACGGTCCTGCCATGTCTCGTAGCATTCGCCTCGCAGTGATCCCCGGTGACGGAATCGGCCGGGAAGTGGTGGCCCAGGGCCTCAAGGTCCTCTCCGCCGTGCTTCCCCAGGACGTCAAGTTGGAGACCCAGCAGTACGACCTGGGCGCCAAGCGCTGGCACGAGACGGGGGAGACCCTGCCGGACGCTGAGCTGGAGTCGCTCAAGAACCACGACGCGATCCTGCTCGGCGCGATCGGCGACCCCTCCGTGCCGTCCGGAGTGCTGGAGCGCGGGCTGCTGCTCAAGCTGCGCTTCGCCTTCGACCACTACGTGAACCTGCGTCCCAGCAAGCTGTTCCCGAACACCGCGACCCCGCTCGCGGGCCGCCCGGACATCGACTTCGTCGTCGTCCGCGAGGGCACCGAGGGTCCGTACGTCGGCAACGGCGGCAGCCTGCGCACCGGAACCCCGGCCGAGGTCGCCACCGAGGTCAGCATCAACACCGCCTATGGCGTCGAGCGCGTGGTCCGTGACGCGTACGAGCGCGCGAGGGACCGCCCGCGCAAGAAGCTGACGCTGGTCCACAAGAACAACGTCCTCGTCTACGCCGGCCACCTCTGGAAGAACATCTTCGACCGGGTAGGCCAGGAATACCCCGAGGTCAGCACCGACTATCTGCATGTGGACGCGGCGACGATCTTCTTCGTCACGCAGCCCGAGCGCTTCGACGTGATCGTCACCGACAACCTCTTCGGCGACATCCTCACCGACCTGGCCGCGGCCATCACCGGCGGCATCGGCCTGGCCGCCTCCGGCAACATCAACCCGGCCGGCACCTTCCCCTCGATGTTCGAGCCGGTGCACGGCTCCGCGCCGGACATCGCCGGGCAGGGCAAGGCCGACCCGACCGCGACCGTCCTCTCGGTGGCCCTGCTGTTGCGCCACCTCGGCTTCGAGACGGAGGCGGCCCGCATCGAGACCGCCGTCGCCGAGGACCTCGGCGCCCGCGAGGGCGTCCGGAGCACGGAAGAGATCGGCGACGCGCTCGCCGTACGAGTAGCGGGCTGACCGCCGCACCGCTCTCACCCCGACAGCGCTGACAGCGCTGACAGCACAGCGGCGGCGCCATCCCGGCACCCGTCGCTGTGCTATTCGGCGTTCGGGTGCGACCATCGACCCTTGGGCCGCATTCGCGCCGTTTTTCCCCAGGAGTTCGTCCGGGGGCGCTCCCGCCGTACCGCCACACGCGAGAGATAATCGAACGTGGGGCCGCTGTACGCCGGGAAACTCGGACGTCCTCGTACCGATCGGGACGGCGCGAGTGCGGTCCGCCATAACCACACGGTGAAGGACACGTACTCATGACGACGCCCACGATCGAGCTCAAACCCTCCTCGCATCCGCTGTCCGACGCGGAGCGCGAGGCGATCCTGGTCAGCCCCGGATTCGGCCGCTACTTCACCGACAACATGGTGACGATCCGCTGGACGGAAGGCCGGGGCTGGCACGACGCGCAGCTGGTGCCCTACGCGCCGCTGTCGATCGACCCGGCGAACATGACGCTGCACTACGCGCAGACGATCTTCGAGGGCCTCAAGGCGTACCGCCAGCCCGACGGCGGCGTCGCGACCTTCCGCCCCGAGGCCAACGCCGCGCGCTTCCAGACGTCCGCCCGCCGGCTGTCGATGCCCGAGCTGCCGGCCGAGACCTTCATCGAGGCCTGCGACGCGCTGGTCGCGCAGGACGTGGCCTGGGTGCCGAGCCAGGGTGAGCAGACGCTCTACCTGCGCCCCTTCATGTTCGCGACCGAGGTCGGGCTCGGGGTGAAGCCCGCCAACGAATACCTCTTCATGATCATCGCCTCGCCGGCCGGAGCGTACGTCCCCGGCGGCGTGAAGCCGGTCTCCGTCTGGCTCTCCGAGGAGTACGTGCGCGCCGTCCCCGGCGGCACCGGCGCGGCCAAGACCGGCGGCAACTACGCCGCCTCCCTCGTCGCCCAGGCGCAGGCCGCCGGGCACGGCTGTGACCAGGTCGTCTGGCTGGACGCGACCGAGCACCGCTGGGTCGAGGAGATGGGCGGCATGAACCTTTACTTCGTGTACGAGGGCGTGGACGGCGGCAAGCAGCGGATCGTCACCCCGGCGCTGACCGGTTCGCTGCTCCCCGGCATCACCCGCGACTCGCTGCTGAGGATCGCCGCCGACCTCGGCTACGAGGCCGTCGAGGGCCGGATCTCCACCGACGAGTGGAAGCGGGACAACGCGAACGGCACCCTGACCGAGGTCTTCGCCTGCGGCACCGCCGCCGTGATCACCCCGGTCGGCTCGGTGAAGTCGGCCCGCGCCGAGTGGAGCGTCGGCGACGGCGAGCCGGGCGCGGTCACGATGGAGCTGCGCAAGGCGCTGCTCGACATCCAGACCGGCAACGCCGTCGACACCCACGGCTGGATGCACGAGCTGGCCTGACGCCCGGTCGCCGCCCTCGGGCGGCCCGGCCCCGGGCGGTACCGCCCGAGGCCGTAACGTCCGCGGGTCTTCGCGCATCTTCGCCGGGGCCTCGGAGCCGGAGCGCCGCAGCCTGGGCTTCGCAGCCCTGGGCCTCGGAGACGGGGCCCAGGCTCCGAGGCTCCGTCGCAGCCGGGTGGTCAGCTCGCGTCGGCGTGCTGCCGGGCGGGCTTCGCCGTCGGGGTCGGGCGGGGCTCGCGGGTGGTGAGCGCCGGGTAGACGATCGCCGCGACCGTCGCCGAGAGCAGGAAGCTGCAGTCGATGCCGCCGGTCCAGGGGACCAGCAGGCCGGTGTAGAGCGAGGTGTCGACGGCCAGCAGCCCGGCGGCCGAGCCCGCCGCCCAGGCGATCGTCGCCGGGATGTGCCACCCGGCCCGGTACCAGTACGCGCCGCCCCGGGTGCCCCGGTTGTAGACCTGGAGCGCCTCGGAGTCGTACCTGCCGCGACAGCGGAAATAGCCGATGACGGTGATGACCGCCCAGGGCGTGCCGACCGCGGTGAGCAGCAGGACGAACGCGGTCATCGCCTCCTGCGCGGCCGAGGCGAAGTGCCCGGCGTAGACGAGGACCGTGGAGAGCGCGGCGACGACGTAGGTGGCATGGGTGCGGGTCGCGCGCGGCAGGATCGCGTCCAGGTCCAGGCCCATGGAGTAGAGCATCAGCCCGGCGTTGCCGATGGAGCCCGCCGAGGCGGCGAGCAGCAGCAGTCCCAGGTACCAGAAGGGCGCCCCGGCGACGAGCGGCCCCGCGTAGTCGTCGCCCGCGCCGACCGCCAGCGCGGTGAAGGTGCCGAACAGCTGGGGCACGAGCAGACCGACCACCAGGCCCAGACAGGTGCTCCAGAAGACCTTGCGCGGGCTGTGCCGGCGGGGCGAGATGTAGCGGGTGTAGTCGCCGAGCAGCGTGATGAAGGCGATGGGGCCGCTGAGCCCGGCCGAGACGGCGGCCAGCAGCCAGGTCTGCCAGAAGCCGCCGAGCAGGTACTCGCTGCCGCCGGGCGCGGCGGTGGTGAAGGTGCCCGCGTACGCGATCAGGCCGATGAGCAGCAGCGCGGTCATGCCGAAGGCGAGGATTCGGCTCAGCCGGAGCAGCAGCTTGTAGCCGTAGACGGCGCCGACGGCGGTGCAGCCCGCGAGCGCCGCGTAGACGAGCGTGTACGTCAGGTCGCCGGTCGGCAGGCCGATGAGCCGGTGGAGGCAGCCGACGACGGCGTCGCCGCCGACCCACAGGGTCAGCGCGGTGTAGCCCAGCGAGAGCAGCAGCCCGATCACCGAGCCGATGAGCCGGCCGCGCACGCCGAAGTGCGCGCCGCTGCTGGTGGAGAGGTTGGTGGCGGTGCGCAGCGAGACCAGTGCGAGCGGTGCGGTGAGCAGCGTGCCGGCGAGGGTGCCGGCGACGAGGGAGGTCACCGCGGGCCAGAAGCCGAGGCCGAACGAGACCGGGAGCCAGCCGAAGATCACGACGCCGAGGGCCAGGTTGGAGCCGAGCAGGATGCTGACGAGGTCACGAGGGCCGCTGGTGCGTTCCTCGTCCGGGACGGTGTCGACGCCGCGTTGTTCTACGGGCATGGGCTGTCTCCCTGGGGGTGCGTACGTGTCGCTGGGGGGCGTACGTGTTGGCGACTCTTAGAGCTGCGCTCAATGTGACTTACCTCAGCCCTACGGTCAATGCTTCCCGTACTGTGACTTTCTCGTTAGAGTGACGCTCGAACTATGAGATCTTGGCTGGCGGCGTGGCTGGGGTGCGGCTCCACCGGCTCCCCGGCCTCCCCCCCGAACGCCCAGCTGAACAACCGGCAAGGACTGCGACGATGACCGTCCCCAGCACCGTCCCCAGCACCCTCACCACCACCACCACCCCGATGGCCGACGGCTTCCGGATGCCACCGGAGTGGGCGCCGCACGAGCGCACCTGGATGGCCTGGCCGGGGCCCAATTTCACCTTCGGCGAGGAGGGCGACGCGACACTGACCGAGGCACGCGAGGCCTGGGCCGCCGTGGCGCGCGCGGTCCGCCGCTTCGAGCCGGTCACCGTGGTCGCGGGCCCCGGACAGCGGGCGAACGCGCGCAAGGTGCTCGGCCCCGGCATCGACGTCGTCGAACAGCCGCTCGACGACGCCTGGATGCGGGACATCGGCCCGACGTTCCTCACCGACGGCGAACGGCTCGCCGCCGTCGACTGGGTCTTCAACGGCTGGGGTGCGCAGGAATGGGCCCGCTGGGACCGCGACGCGAAGATCGGCTCGTACGTCAGCGCGCGGGCCGACGCCCGCCGCTACGCCTCCCGGCTCGTCAACGAGGGCGGCGCCATCCACGTGGACGGCGAGGGCACGCTGCTGCTCACCGAAACCGTCCAGCGGGACGCGGGGCGCAACCCGAACTGGTCCCGCGAGCAGGTCGAGGCCGAGATCCACGCCCACCTGGGCACCGAGAAGGCGATCTGGCTGCCGCGCGGGCTCACCGCCGACTACGGGCAGTTCGGCACCCGCGGCCATGTGGACATCGTCGCCGCCTTCGCGCGCCCCGGCGTCGTCCTCGTGCACAGCCAGCCCGACCAGAGCCACCCCGACCACGAGCTCTGCGCGGGGATCGCGCGCCAGCTGCGCTCCGAGACGGACGCCAGGGGACGCACCCTGGAGGTCGTCGAGGTGCCCGCGCCCACCGTGACCGAGGTGGACGGCGAGCTGGCCGACTACTCGTACATCAACCACTATCTGTGCAACGGCGGCGTCGTGCTCTGCTCCTTCGACGACCCGCGGGACGAGCACGCGGCGGGCATCTTCCGCCGACTGTTCCCGGACCGGACCGTGACGCTGGTGGACGCACGTACGATCTTCGCGGGTGGCGGCGGTATCCACTGCATCACCCAGCAGCAGCCCGCGGTGTGATCGAACGGAGTCGGAAGGAGCCATGGTGTCCGGTCCGACCCGCTCCCGGCGGAACGCGCCGCCGCGCGAGCAACTCCTCGCCGCGGCCATGAACACCATCGTCGACCTCGGCCTGGACCGGCTCACCATGGCCGGACTGGGCCGCGAGGTCGGCATGAGCAGCGGACACCTCCTCTATTACTTCCGCACCACGGACGAGCTGCTGCTGCAGACCCTCCAGTGGAGCGAGGAGCAGCTCGGCACGGCCCGCCGCGCCGGACTGGCCCGGCGCACGCCCGCGCGCGAACGGCTCGACGCCTTTGTCGACCTGTACCTCCCACTCGACCACCGCGACCCGCACTGGATCCTCTGGCTGGAGGTCTGGAACCGCTCGCGCAGCGCCGACGAGAGCACCCGCGCCCGGCTGCTCGACATAGAGCTGGCCTGGCACCGCGACCTGGTCGCGCTGCTGGTCGAGGGGGGCTCGCGGGGCGAATTCCGCGCCGTCGACGCGGAGCGCTTCGCGACCCGCACCCGGGCGCTGCTCGACGGCTTCGGCACCCACCTGGTCATAGGCCTGCCCGGCACGGACAGGGCCCGGATCGTCGCGGACGTGGGCGAGTACCTGGACGAGTCGCTCACTTTGCGGCCGGACGGCACGCTTCCGGGCGACGCGTGCCCGGACGCCTGACCGGGGCCGTCTCCCGCGCGCCGGACAGCCGCGCCGGACAGCCGCGCCGGACAGCCGCACCGGCCGGACGCGCCAGCCGGACGCGCCAGCCGGACGCGCCGACAGCCGCACCGTCCCGGCCGCCTCGTCCCGTACACCTCCGTCAAGGGACCGCACGACGGTCGCCGTCACCCACCCGAGCGACGGCCGGGCGCCGCTGATCAGCCCGACGGCCACGTCGTGGCCTTCACCTCCTACGCCTCGAACCTGGCGGCGGGGGACGCCAACGGCGAGCCGGACGTCTTCGTGCGGAACCTGCGGACCGGGAAGCTCCAGCGGATCGCGGTCGAGGGCGGCAGCGCGGACCACCCGCGCTGAGCGCCGACGGCCGCTACCTCGCCTATGGATCGAGCGTGGACCGCGCGTCCACCGTGCGCGTGCGCGACCTGCGGACGGGCCGCACCGAGCGGGTCGACGTGGGACTGGACCCGGGCTACGACCGCGCGGGTTCGCCCTCGATCAGCGCCGACGGGTGCTACGTCGCCTTCGCGGCGAACCGCTCGGAGCCGGTGCGGGCAAGGGCAACGAGAGCCGGATCTACGTCCGCGACCGGAAGGCCGGCAGCACCGAACTGGTCAGCCATGCCCCGGACGACTACGGGCGCGGCTGCGTCAGCCCGTCCATCAGCGCGGACGGCCGGATGGTCGCCTACCAGGACTCGTACAGCAACGGCCCGCGCGGCGACGACTGGGGCGACATCTTCGTCCACGACCGCCTAACGAAGCGCGAGCGGCACGTCGACGCCACCCACGACGGGGCCGAGGCGGACAAGGCGTCCACGACACCGCTGATCAGCGCGGACGGCAAGACGGTCGCCTTCAACTCGTACGCCACCAACCTGGTGCCCGGCGCCGACCCCAACACGGGCTGGAACCCGTTCGTACGGAACCTGCGCACCGGCGCCCTCCAGCGGGTCGACGGCGTCCAGCCGACCGACATCGCGGCGGCGGACGCGATCTCGGCCGACGGCTCCAAGCTGCTGTTCTCCTCCGCGGGCGCGGGGCAGGAGGGGCTGTATCTGCGAGACCTGCGGAGCGGCGAGGACAAGCTGGTGACGCCCGGCACGGACGGCGAGCCGAACGGCGGCGAGGGCGTGATCGACCGGGACGGTTCGGTCGCGGCCTTCTCCGGCTACGACGGGGACTTCGTACCGGGGGACGGCAACGACACCTCGGATGTCTTCGTCCGCTATGTGCGCTGAGCGGCACTGGGAGGCGCTGAGGCCGAGGCGCGCTGAGGCAGGCGCGTGACTACGTGGCGGGGGCGCCCCACAGCGGCGGGCCGCCCCCGCCGCGAGCTGCCGAGAGCCGCCCGAGAGCCGCCCCCGACCCGGCCGATCCGCCCCGCCCGCATCATGAGACCCACGTTCCGAACCCCGCCCCCGTATGCCAGACTGCGTCCGTGCTCTCGTTCGCCACCATTATTGGCAGCAGGCGCGCCGGTCCGCAGTGACCGCCGAACCGCAGCAGACCCGCAGCGTCGGTGGACACCGTGTCTCACGACCCGCGCGCAGACCTCTCGCACCCGCGAGGGGTTTTTTCGTTTCCCGGCCCACCCACGGCCGGGCGCGGAGCGCGAGGGATCATAGGAAGACGGTGGAACCGGTCTCCCCCTGCCACAGGCACGGGGGATCCCAGGTAGGCCGAGATCCCGACAGGAGTCACTCAGCATGACGGACGCCCCAGACCCTTCGCTGCCCGACGACGGCTTCCACGTTTTCGACACCACGCTGCGCGACGGCGCGCAGCGTGAGGGGATCAACCTGACCGTCGCGGACAAGCTGACGATCGCCCGGCACCTGGACGACTTCGGCGTGGGCTTCATCGAGGGCGGCTGGCCGGGCGCGAACCCGCGCGACACCGAGTTCTTCGCCCGCGCGCAGGCCGAGATCGACTTCAAGCACGCGCAACTGGTGGCCTTCGGCGCGACCCGCAAGCCGGGCGTGCGCGCCGAGGACGACCCGCAGGTCAAGGCGCTGGTGGAGGCGGGCGCACCGGTCGTCACGATCGTCGCCAAATCGCACGACCGGCATGTCGAACTCGCGCTGCGCACCACCCTGGACGAGAACCTCGCGATGGTGCGCGACACCGTCGCCTTCCTGCGCGCCGCCGGCCGCCGGGTCTTCGTCGACTGCGAGCACTTCTTCGACGGCTACCGCGCCAACCCGGCCTACGCCAAGCAGGTCGTACGGGCCGCGCACGAGGCCGGCGCGGACGTCGTGGTGCTCTGCGACACCAACGGCGGGATGCTGCCCGCCCAGATCCAGGCCGTCACCGCGACGGTCCTGGCCGACACCGGCGCGAGACTGGGCATTCACGCGCAGGACGACACCGGCTGCGCCGTGGCCAACACCCTGGCGGCGGTCGACGCGGGCGCCACTCACGTCCAGTGCACGGCGAACGGCTACGGCGAGCGGGTCGGCAACTCCAACCTGTTCCCGGTCGTGGCGGCGCTGGAACTCAAGTACGGGCGCACGGTGCTGCCCCCCGGCTCGCTGCGCGAGATGACCCGCATCTCGCACGCGATCGCCGAGGTCGTCAACCTCGCGCCCTCCACCCACCAGCCCTACGTCGGCGTCTCGGCCTTCGCCCACAAGGCCGGCCTGCACGCCTCCGCGATCAAGGTGGACCCCGACCTCTACCAGCACATCTCCCCGGAGCAGGTCGGCAACACCATGCGGATGCTGGTCTCCGACATGGCGGGCCGCGCCTCGATCGAGCTCAAGGGCAAGGAACTGGGCATCGACCTCGGCGGCGACCGGGAACTGGTCGGCCGGGTCGTCGCACGCGTCAAGGAGCGCGAACAGCGCGGCTACACCTACGAAGCCGCCGACGCCTCCTTCGAACTGCTGCTGCGCGAAGAGGTCGAGGGCGGCCCCCGCAGCTACTTCCGCGTCGAGTCCTGGCGCGCCATCGTCGAGAACCGCCCCGACGGCACGCACGCCAACGAGGCGACGGTGAAGCTGTGGGCGAAGGGCGAGCGCATCGTCGCCACCGCGGAGGGCAACGGCCCGGTCAACGCCCTGGACCGCGCGCTGCGCGTCGCCCTGGAGCGGATCTACCCGCAGCTCGCCCAGCTGGAGCTGGTGGACTACAAGGTCCGCATCCTGGAGGGCAAGAGCGGCACCGAGTCCATCACCCGGGTGCTCGTCTCCACGAGCGACGGGCAGGGCGAGTGGTCCACGGTCGGCGTCGCGGAGAACGTGATCGCGGCCTCCTGGGCGGCGCTGGACGACGCGTATGTGTACGGGTTGCTGCGCGCGGGCGTTGAGCCGCAGGAGTAGGCCCCTGCGCGGGCTGTCCTCAATCGCCTGGGGGCACCTCCCGGCCGAAGGCTGGGGGAGGGCTGAATTCAGCCCTCCCCGGGAGGTGCCCCCAGGCGTTTGAGGACACCGCCCACCGGGCGGACCGGGCAACGATTGCGGTCACCCCACTCGCAAAACGGGCGCAGCCCGCCCCGCGTCCACCGGGGGGCCGGTGCCGATGTCGGCGGTCAGCCGGCGGGCCCAGTCGATGAGGCCCGCGATGTCGATGCCGTGCGGCGGGTCCTGCCGGTACGCGGCGATGCCGTCCGCGGCCCGGGTCAGCAGGGTTCGCGCGCCCGAGATGTTGCCTCGGGCGGCGTGCGTGAGCCCAACGGCCAGTTGGGCCATGCCCCGCCACAGCGCCCGTTCGGCTTCCGGGGCCGACTTCCAGGCGTCCTCCAGCACTTCGTGGGCGTGGAAGGGCATCCCGGCGTCCAGCAGGCGCTGGGCCTCGGTGAGCGCGGCGTCGGGCGTGCGCACGACCCCTTCGGGCTGCCGTTCCACGCCCGGCGTGCCGTACGGGAGCGGGCGGCCCAGGCCGTCGCGCGGACGGGCGTTGCGCGCGCGTCCCTCCGGGTCGCGGTCGCGGCGGCTCGCCGCGGGGGAGTCCGTACGGGAGGCGGCAGTGGCGTCGGGGCCGCGGCCCGCGTCGGGAGCGGCAGTCGCGTCGGGACCAGCATCCGCGCCGCCCGCGCCAAGACCGGCATCCGCGTCGGGGCCGCCACCCGCGCCATCCCCGCCGTCCTCGCTACCGGCCGGACCCCCTCCACCCGGTCGCCGCCCCGCGAGGTCCGCGCGGTCCGATCGGCCCGCCCCGCAGTGCTCGCAGACGTCGCCCGTCGCGGACCCCTCCCGGACGCGTCCGCACGCGTCGCAGATCTGGTCCAGCCAGCACGCTGGGTCTCCGCCGTCCTGAGCGTGTTCCTGGTTCATGAGGCGATTGTTCACCCTGGAGCGGGATTGGCGCGGCCGGGGGCCGGTGGAGCGCGGCCGCCGGCGCCGTGGCGGGCGTCTCCGGTCAGTCCGATCAGAGAGGCGGCCCGCCGCCGCGCCGGGTGGGTCCGCCGGCGCCTGTGTCGAGTCGGTGCCGTCGAGCCGGTGGGGTCAGGCCTGCGGCGCGGACTTGATAGCCGAGATGTCGAAGGTGAGCTTGATCTTGTCGCTCACCAGGACGCCGCCGGTCTCCAGGGTGGCGTTCCAGGTCAGGCCCCAGTCGGAGCGCAGGATCTGGGCGCTGCCCTCGAAGCCGACGCGCTCGTTGCCGAACGGGTCGGTGGCCGCGCCGGTGAACGTGAGGTCGATGGTGAGCGGGCGGGTGACGTCCTTGATCGTCAGCTCGCCGGTGACGCGGTACTCGTCCCCGTCGGCCTGCTCGACGGCGGTGCTGCGGAAGGTCATCCGGGGGAACTCCTCGACGTCGAGGAAGTCGGCGCTGAGCAGGTGCCCGTCGCGGTCCTTGGACCCGGTGTCGATGCTCGCGATCTTGACGTCCAGGGCGACGTGCGAGCGGGCCGGGGCGGAGCCGTCCAGGTGCAGCGTGCCCTCGTGCTCCAGGAAGGAGCCGCGGACGTTGGTGACCATGGCGTGCCGGGCGACGAAGCCGATGCTGGTGTGCGCCGGGTCGATGGCGTAGTCGCCGGTCAGGGCGGCGAGCGCGGGGTCCGTCTCGAGGACGGTGCCGGTGGTGGCCGGGGCGGCGTTGCGATTGCGGGTGAACAGAGCCATGGCTCCTCCTCGATGACGATATGGTTTAACGTTCAACGAGATTCACTCTAGCTCCATCTTGTTAAGTTTTCAACCTTTCCTGCGGCGCGTCCTGGTGACGCGTGGGCCGCGCCATCGACGGGTCCTGCGACGTCTCACGCGACGGTCGTGCGACGGGTCGTGCGGGGGTCAGGCGGACGCGCGTAGAACTCGGGCGCCATCCTTGTGTTCCACGCGCTCGCCCCTGCACAGCCGACTCATTCGCAGCACGGTCCACAGCAGGAGGGTCCTCCCGTGAGATTCCGCTCCGTCCTCAGCACGCTCGTCCTCGTTCCCGGAGTTCTCGGCGCGCTTCTCGCGCCCGGCGCCGGCCCGGCCGCCGCGGCCACCGGATCGGCCGCCGGCCCGGCCCACGCGGCCCCTGCCACCGCCGGTCCCGACAGCCCCGGCCGCGCCGACACCGCCGCCGTCACCAAGCTCAGCCACGCACAGGCCACCGCCCGCTTCACCTCGTCCGGCATCACCTGGTCGTCGTCCGGCGGCTGTTCCGACCGGAACAACCCGACCTGCACGTCCTTCAGCCAGCTCAACCTGGCCTCGGCGCAGGGCGCGCAGACCCTCAGGAGCGCCAGCGGCTGCGCGCTCAACATCACCGGCGGCACCGAGACCGGCCACGCCGGCGGCACGTACAGCCACTGGAACGGCTACAAACTGGACTTCAGCCCGTCCGCCTGCGTCAGCAACTACATCACCGGCACCTTCCCCTACATCGGCACGCGCGGCGACGGCGCGCGGATGTACCAGTCCGGATCCGGCAACATCTACGCCCGCGAGGGCAGCCACTGGGACGTCCTCTACTACGACTGCGGCGGCTGCTGACCCGACATTCTCCGCTCCGGCAGACAACCCGGCAGCGGCCCGGCCCCTCTTGTCCCACAAGCCCGCGCCATGCCGGCGCGGGCTCGTGAGCGAGGAGTTGCCGGAGCATGGCTGAACGCCGCAGGCGCCAACGTCGCATCGACTACCCCCGCCGGGGCAGAACCGGTCCGCGCCGCTGGCTGCCGTCCTGGCGGCAGCAGCTCAGCGGGCTCCTGCTCGGCGCCGGACTGTTCGTCGGGCTGTTCGCCGCCGTGTACGTCAGCGTGGAGATCCCCGACGAGAACGCGGAGGCGCGCCGGCAGGCCACCGTCTACTACTGGGCCGACGGCAGCCAGATGGTGAGCGTCGGCGCGGTCGACCGGCAGAACGTCGAGCTCTCGCAGATACCCGACTCGGTGGAGAGCGCGGTCATCTCCGCCGAGAACGAGAGCTTTTACACCGACTCGGGCGTCTCGGTGACCGGCATCGCGCGCGCCGTCGTCAGCATGGCGGGCGGCGGGGAGGTCCAGGGCGGCTCCACCATCACCCAGCAGTACGTGAAGAACACCTACCTCTCGCAGGACCAGACGGCCGAGCGCAAGCTCAAGGAATTCTTCATCTCGCTGAAGCTGGACAACAGCAAGAGCAAGCGCGAGATCCTCCAGGGCTACCTCAACAGCAGTTGGTTCGGCCGTGGCGCGTACGGAATCCAGGCCGCGTCCAACGCGTACTACGGCATCCCCGCCAAGGACCTGAACCCCAGTCAGGGGGCCATGCTGGCATCCCTGTTGAAGGGCGCCGAGGAGTACGACCCGGCGGACGGAGCGGCGAACCACCAGCGCGCCGTCGCCCGCTGGTCGTGGATACTCGACCGGCAGGTGAAGGCCGGCGCGATGAGCGCGGAGCAGCGCGCGAAGTACCGCAGCTACCCCGAGCCCCGGAAGATCTCCAAGCCGACCAGCCTGAGCGGCCAGACCGGCTATCTCGTCGACATCGCCAACAAGTACATCAAGAAGCGCTCAGGACTGACCGACGAGGATCTCGCCCGCGGCGACTACCGCGTCCACACCACCTTCGAGAAGGACAAGGTGCGGCGGCTGGAGAAGGCCGTGCGGCAGGTGCGCGAGCGCGACCTCGACCCGAAGAAGCGCGCGAAGGACCGGCATGTGGAGGTCGGCGCGGCCACCGTACGGCCCGCCGACGGGGCGATGACCGCCGCGTACGGCGGCGCCGACGCGACCAAGCACTTCGCCAACAACGCGGACACCTCCGGGGTGCCGGTGGGCTCCGCCTTCAAACCCTTCGTCCTGGCCGCGGCCCTCCAGCACGGCCCGCGCTCCGGAAGCAGCCAGGTCTCGCTGGACAGCTACTACGACGAGCACAACCGGCTGATCTCCGGCGGACCGCAGCTCCGGCCCGCCACCCCGGCCGGCAAGAAGTACGAGCCGCCCACGACGCTCCGCGAGTCGCTGCTGACCTCCGCCAACGCCACCTTCGTGCAGCTCGGCAAGGACACCGGGCTGAAGACGGTCCGGGACCTGGCGGTCGCCTCCGGGCTGCGCGAGGAGAGCATGGCCCGGCTGGACCGGACCTTCCCGCTCGGCACGTCCACGCCCAGCGCCGTACGTATGGCGGGCGCGTACACGACCTTCACGAACGGCGGCACCCGGGCCGACCCGTACTCGGTGACCCGGGTGGTGCGGGGCGGCGCCCCGGTCGACGGCTTCGCGAAGCCGCGCGTGCAGCGGGTGATGGACACCTCGGTGGCCCGCGACGTCAGCGACGCGCTGCGGTTCGCCTCCTGGCGCATGATCGACCAGGAGTCGGTCAAGTCGCTCGGCGACGTCACGGCGGGCGGGACCAGCACGGACGACCGGATGAAGTCCGCCTGGTTCATCGGCCACACCGGGGACGAGACCACGGCCATCACGCTGTTCCGCACCAAGCCCGGCACACCGCAGCTGCTGCCGATGCAGGGCGTGGGGGGCGCGGACTCGGAGCGCGGCAACAACCTCCCGCCCCGGATCTGGGCCGCGTACGCCACGTCCGAATAGCGGCGGCAGGGCGGCGGGCGTGCCGCGGCGGGGCGGCCGGGGTCCGGCGTGCCCGTCCGGGGTCCGGGGTGCCCGTCCGGGCAGCGGAGACAGCCCGGCAGACAGCGCTTTCCCGCCGCATCCGCCCCATGTCGGCACGGCCATTGCCGGGTACCGCGACCTCGTGCTAGACCAAGCGTCAGCTTCCAGCAGGTCCATGCCACTTCGCCGCCGCCGCGTACGTACTGCGGTCCCGTCGGGAGGACTCCCCTTGTCGCCTTCGCCCGCCTGGTCCCGCCGGGGCTTCATGACCGCCACCGGGGCAAGCGCTCTCGGTCTGACCCTCGCCGTGCCACCGGACGAAGCCCGGGGCGCGGGAGCCGGCGGAGCCATCGGAGCGACCGGGCCCGGCGGCGCGCCGGCCGCCGTCGACGAGTTCGACACCCTGCGCCGCCGCTGGCTCGACCTGCTGCTCGGCACCGGCGTCGAGGCGGGCGAGGAGCCGTACGCCTCCCGGCTCAAGGAGACCGGCGCACTCGCCCGGCAGTTCCGCGCGAGCATGCGCCCCACCGCCACCTCGCTGTGGCCCGACTGGCCCTTCGACCCGCCCACCGGCATCACCCAGGCGTACTCCCGGCTCAACACCATGGCGCAGGCGTACGTCCAGCCCGGCACCGGCCTGACCGGCGACGCGGGCCTCGCCGCCGACATCGTCACCGGGCTCGACCACCTCGACGCGACCGTCTACCACCCCGCCACCACCCGCTACGGCAACTGGTGGGAATGGCAGATCGGCAGCCCCCGGCTGCTGCTCGACACCGTCGCGCTGCTGTACGACCTGCTCGGAGAGGGCCGCCGGGGCCGCGCTCTCGCCGCCGTCGACCACTTCGTCCCCGACTCGATGCTCGGCGACTACACCGGCACCAGCACCGGCGCCAACCGCGTCGACCTCTGCCGCGTCGTCGCCCTGCGCGGCGTCCTGGGCAAGACCGCGGCCAAGATCGCGCTCGCCCGCGACGCGCTGTCGCCGGTCTTCCCCTACGTCACCACGGGCGACGGCCTCTACGCCGACGGCTCCTTCATCCAGCACAGCTGGGTCGCCTACTCCGGCACCTACGGCTACGTACTGCTCGACGGCCTCGGCCGCCTCTTCACCCTGCTCGCCGACAGCTCCTGGGCCGTCACCGACCCCAAGCGCCAGATCATCTTCGACAGCGTGGAGAAGGCGTACGCCCCGCTGCTCCACAACGGACTGATGATGGACAGCGTCAACGGGCGCGCCATCAGCCGCGGATACCTCCTCAACGACGAGCGCGGGATCATGCGCGGCGACCACTACCACGGCCATCTGCTGGTCGCCGCCGTCGCGCTGCTCGCGCTGGGAGCCGGCAGCGCCGAGCGGCAGCGCTGGAACGGGCTGGTCAAGGGCTGGATCGCGCGCGACACCACGAGCCCGGTGCTGGCCGACCGGCAGTTCGAGGTAGGGGACCTGGCCCGGCTCAAGGCGGTCGCCGACGGCGGCGGCCTGGCGACGCCCGAGCGGGTCGGCCACCGGCTGTTCGCCGCGATGGACCGCGCGGTGCACCGCCGCCCCGGCTGGGCCGCGAACATCTCGATGGCCTCGGAGCGGATCGCGTACTACGAGAACGGCAACGGCGAGAACCCGCGCGGCTGGCACACCGGCGCGGGGATGCTCTATTGGTGGGGCGCGGACTTCGGCGGCGGCCAGTACACGGACGGCTTCTGGCCCACCGTCGACTGGTACCGGCTGCCGGGCACCACCGTGTCCAGCAAGCGGCTCGCCGACAACGAGGGCGGCGGCTGGGGCGAGCCCAAGCCCGCCGTGAAGTGGGTGGGCGGCGCGAGCGACGGCGAGTTCGCGGCCGTCGGACAGCACGTCAAGGGGCTGGCCAGCACTCTGCGGGCGAGGAAGTCCTGGTTCTGCGCCGCCGACACCGTCGTCTGCCTCGGCGCGGGCATCACGGGCCGGGACGGCGCGGGCACCGCCGTCGAGACGATCGTCGACAACCGCAGCCTCGGCGAGAGCGGCGCCGCCCGGCTCACCGTGGACGGCGCGGCCCAGCCCGGCACGCTCGGCTGGACGAAGACCTTCGAGCGCGCCCGCTGGGCCCATCTCGCGGGACACGGCGGCTACGTGTTCCCCGGCGTCCCCGGGGCCCGGGACGGCCGCCCCGGCGCCCGCCTCAAGGCGCTGCGCCAGGCCCGCACCGGCGCTTGGCGGGACATCAACACCGGCAGCTCACCGGCCCCCCTCACCCGCCGCTACCTCACCCTCTGGCACGACCACGGCACCGACCCGACCGACGCCTCGTACGCCTGCCTGCTGATGCCCGGCGCGAGCCCGCACACCCTCGCCGCCCGCGCCGCCGACGAGCGGTGGCTGACCGTCCTGGCCAACACGGACGAGGCGCAGGGCGTCACCATCGCCTCACTCGGCCTAACAGCCGTCAACTTCTGGTTTCCCGGCACGGTTGGCCCCCTCACCGCCGGGGCCCCCGCGAGCGTCCTCGTACGCATCCGGAACAGCGGCCGCACGGCTGCCATCCGTGTCTCGGACCCGATGCGCACGGGAGCGGCGATCGACGTCGGCTGGGCCCACCCGGTCCGCGCGGTGGTCTCCCAGGACCCCGCGGTGCGGGTGCTCAGCACCGGCCGCTCGCTCCGGCTGCGCGTCACCGCGGGTACGGACGGCGCGACGCACGGTTGCGAAGTCGCCCTGCGGTGAGGCGCACCCCACATCCGGCCCTGGCCCGGATTTGTGGGGCCCCGACAGAGCCGGACACCCGGATGGACCAGTGCGTACGCGAGTCCCGCTGCGCAGTTCTGTGCCGCCTGCCCACGAAATTGGGCCGGACGTTGTCGGGAACCGACATACGGTTCGGGCACCCCGGCCACGTACCGTCGACGTATGACCACACTCGAAGATCCGCCCGCCGAGGCCAATCATGACGCTCGCGGGCGAGTCGCCGAGCTGCACGCCATCCGCGAGCAAGCCCGGCGAGGCCCCAGCGAGCGGGCGACCGAGGCGCAGCGCGCGAAGGGCAAGCTCACCGCGCGCGAGCGGATCGACCTGCTGCTGGACGCGGGTTCGTTCAACGAGGTGGAGCCGCTGCGCCGGCACCGGGCGACCGGGTTCGGCCTGGAGGCGAAGAAGCCCTACACGGACGGCGTGATCACCGGCTGGGGCACCGTGCACGGCCGGACCGTCTTCGTCTACGCGCACGACTTCCGGATCTTCGGCGGCGCGCTGGGCGAGGCGCACGCGCAGAAGATCCACAAGATCATGGACAAGGCCATCTCGGCCGGCGCGCCGCTGGTCTCGCTCAACGACGGCGCGGGCGCGCGTATCCAGGAGGGCGTCTCGGCGCTGGCCGGTTACGGCGGCATCTTCCAGCGCAACACCAAGGCGTCCGGTGTCATCCCGCAGATCTCGGTGATGCTCGGCCCGTGCGCGGGCGGCGCGGCCTACTCGCCGGCGCTGACCGACTTCGTCTTCATGGTCCGTGAGACCTCGCAGATGTTCATCACCGGGCCCGACGTGGTCCAGGCGGTCACCGGCGAGAAGATCAGCCAGAACGGGCTCGGCGGCGCGGACGTGCACTCCGAGGTCTCCGGCGTCTCGCACTTCGCCTACGACGACGAGCAGACCTGCCTCGAAGAGGTCCGCTACCTGCTCTCGATGCTCCCGCAGAACAACCGGGAGAACCCCCCGCAGGCCGAGACCGACGACCCGGCCGACCGCAGCGGCGATGTGCTGCTCGACCTGGTCCCGGCCGACGGCAACCGCCCCTACGACATGCGCGAGGTCATCGAGGAACTCGTCGACGACGGCGACTTCCTGGAGATCCACGAGCGCTGGGCCACCAACATCCTGGTCGCCCTGGCCCGGCTCGACGGCCAGGTCGTCGGCATCGTCGCCAACCAGCCCCAGTCGCTGGCCGGCGTGCTGGACATCGAGGCGTCCGAGAAGGCCGCCCGCTTCGTCCAGATGTGCGACGCCTTCAACATCCCGATCGTGACCCTGCTGGACGTCCCGGGCTTCCTGCCCGGCGTCGACCAGGAGCACGGCGGCATCATCCGGCACGGCGCGAAGCTGCTCTACGCCTACTGCAACGCGACCGTGCCGCGCATCTCCATCGTGCTGCGCAAGGCGTACGGCGGCGCGTACATCGTCATGGACTCGCAGTCCATCGGCGCCGACCTCACCTACGCCTGGCCCACCAACGAGATCGCGGTGATGGGCGCGGAGGGCGCGGCCAACGTCATCTTCCGCAAGCAGATCGCCGAAGCGGACGACCCCGACGCCATGCGCGCCCGCATGGTCAAGGAGTACAAGGCCGAGCTGATGCACCCCTACTACGCCGCCGAACGCGGCTTGGTGGACGACGTGATCGACCCGGCCCAGACCCGGCACGTCCTCATCCGCTCGCTGGCCATGCTGCGCTCCAAGCACGCGGACCTGCCCTCCCGCAAGCACGGCAACCCCCCGCAGTAAGTCCCGCGGCCACCGCCGCGACCACCGACTGCGATGACGAAGACGACGGAGACACAAGTGAGTTCAGACAACCTGGTACGCGTCGAGAAGGGCCACGCCGACGCCGAGGAACTGGCCGCGGTCACCGCGGTGCTGCTGGCCCGAGCCGCCGCGACGACGGCCGGCCGGCACGCCGCCACCGCCCCCGGCCACCGGCGCGCCTTCTCCGCCGCGCGCTGGCGCCGCCCGGAGCGCACGCCGGGCTTCCGCGCCCCGCACAGCTGGCAGCGCTGAGCCGCGACCACACGGCCGCACGACGCAGACGAGGCCCCGACCACTTCCGTGGTCGGGGCCTCGTTGTCTAAAAATTTAGCCCTCCCCCAGCCTTCGGCCGGGAGGCGCCCCCAGGCGATTGAGGACACTGTCCACCGGCGGACCGGTGAACCACCGCGGTCACCCCGCTACCGCAGCCGAGCCATCAACGCATGCTCGACCAGAGTGATCAACGCACTCTTCGTCTCGCTGCGGTGCCGCGCGTCCGTGATGATGATGGGCGCGTCCGGTCCGATCTGGAGCGCCTCGCGGACCTCTTCGGGCTGGTACGGCTGGTGTCCGTCGAAGCCGTTGAGGGCGATGACGAAGGGCAGGCCGCTGTTCTCGAAGTAGTCGACGGCAGGGAAGCAGTCGGCCAGCCGCCGCGTGTCCACCAGCACGATCGCGCCGATCGCGCCGCGGACCAGGTCGTCCCACATGAACCAGAATCGGTCCTGGCCGGGCGTGCCGAACAGGTACAGGATCAGGTCCTGGTCCAGCGTGATGCGGCCGAAGTCCATCGCCACGGTGGTCGTCGTTTTGTCCGGCGCGTGCGTGAGGTCGTCGATCCCCGCCGAGGCGGAGGTCATCACGGCCTCGGTGCGCAGCGGGTTGATCTCCGAGACCGCGCCCACGAACGTGGTCTTACCCACGCCGAAGCCGCCCGCCACCACGATCTTCGCGGAGGTGGTGGAGCGAGCTGGTTCCCCGCTAGAGGTTCCGAAGTCCACTGAGCACCCTTTCGAGCAGTGTCACGTCAGGCTGACCGCCGGCGGACTCGTCGCCGCCCGGCTGATGAATGGCGACTAGTCCGGCCTCTGCCAAGTCGGCGACGAGGATGCGGGCTACGCCGAGGGGAATAGTGAGGAGCGCCGAGATCTCGGCGACCGATTTGATCTCACGGCAAAGGTGGCAGATGCGCTGGTGCTCGGGCAACTGGCCCTGCATCTGGCCGGGTTGAGCAGTAGTGTGCACCAGCGCCTCGATGGCGAGCTGGTAGCGCGGGCGGGTCCGGCCGCCGGTCATGGCGTACGGCCGCACCAACGGGTTGTGCGCGCTGCCGGGCGGCGCGGACTGCGACGCCGGGCGCCGGCTGTGCTGCACCGGCTGGATGCGCGGTGCGCGCGGCGGCGGAGGCTGCGGCGGTTCGTACGACTGTCCGTACGGTTGCCGGTGCGGCGGCGGCGGCGGGGGCGCCTGCTGGTCCTGGCTCGGCGCGGAGGGGAAGTTGAAGCGCTTCAGCCGGCCATCGCCGTTCGGCTGGGGCTGCTGCCCGTCGCCGTAGGGATAGCCGCTTGGGGGCGTTGCCACGGTTCCTCCTCCAACGTGCCTGTCTGCCGGTCGCGCCACCGAACCCTATGGCGCGGCGGCGCTGAACGCACTGTCTGTCTGTTAGTTGAGAAGACTTCCCTGCAGTTCGGCGCGGAGGTCGGGGGTCAGGACGGTGCCCGCCCGGTCGACGAGGAGGGCCATTTCGTAGCCCACCAGACCGATGTCGCACTCGGGATGGGCGAGTACGGCCAACGAGGAACCGTCGGAGACGGACATCAGGAAGAGGAAACCGCGCTCCATCTCCACCACGGTCTGGTTGACCGCGCCGCCCTCGAAAATACGCGAGGCTCCCGCGGTGAGGGAGGTCAGACCGGAGGCGACCGCCGCCAACTGGTCGGCCCGGTCACGGGGGAAGCCTTCGGACATCGCCAGAAGGAGTCCATCGGCCGACACCACCACCGTGTGCGACACCCCAGGGGTGTTGTCCACGAAATTGGTGATCAACCAGTTCAGATTCTGCGCCGCCTGGCTCATCGGACTCACACTAACGCTCCTGCTCGTAGGTGCTGCCAGGGCCAAAGCCCTGGGGGTCATTCTGAGTGCCCTCCGTGCCCGCGTTGCGCCCCTGTTGGACACCGCGGCGCAGGTTGCTCAACCTGCCGCGGATGTCTTCAGGATTGCGGGAGACCTGGGGGCCGCCCTGCGGGGTCTGCTCTGCGGTGCCCTCGACCAGGTTGGCTTTGGGCACGCGCCGAGGCAGGCCGGAGGGGGTGACCCCGCCCGCCTTCGGGTCGCGGAGCGCTTCGGCTTGTCGCCAGCGCTCGTCATTGGTGGTACGCCATTCCGGGCGGTCCTCCGGTGCGGAATCCTGGGGCTGCTCGGGCTCCGGCTCCTCGGGCTGCCCCTGCCGACCGCGGCGCGGAAGCCCGGCGTCGGTCAACGATTGGGGGTCGCTCGGAGAGGGGCCCGGAGGGCGCAAGCCTACGCGGTCGGAGCCGTCGGCGGGGGCGTCCGGGGCGGATTGCGCCTTCCGGTCGTACTGCCCGTCGTAGGAGCTCGTGCCGGGCCAGTCGCCCTGCCGGTTCGACGATTCGTAGGTGTCGTACGCCTGCTGCCCGCCGTCCTGCCGGAAGCCCGGGTCCTGGAAAGCGGAGGGGTTCTGGAAACCGTCCTGGTAGCCGCCGGGGCCCTGGAACTCGGCCGGGTCCTGGAAGCCCGCCGGCTGCTGGAAACCGGAGGGCGCCTGGTAGCCGGCGGCGGGATAGGCCGCGCCCTGCTGGTGCGGGTCCTGGTAGCCGGTTTCCTGGTAGCTCTGCTCGGGGTAGCCGTCGGGGGTGTACCGCTGGTCCTGCCCCTGCTGGTCCGGGTAGCCCTGCTGGTCCGGGTAGGACGGCTCGGCCTGGTCGCTGAAGAGCGGGCGCTCCTCGGACTGCGACTCCAGCGCCGCGCGCCGCTCGTCACGCTGCAGCGAGCGGCCCACCGGGTCGAGGTCGCGGGCGTCGTCCGGCACGGCCGGGTACCGCGACTCGTCGAAGCCCAGTTCGGCGGCTGTACGCATGCTGCCCCGGTGGGCGGCCTGGTCGGGCAGCTGGGCGATCTGCTGCGGCTCGGGCTCGGGGGCGAGCGGCCGGACGTCGAAGTCGTCCTCGATCAGATCCTCGCCGCCGCCGCCGTGCGTGATGGGGTCGGGGAGCATGACCAGCGAGGTGGTGCCCGCCTGCTCGCCGGAGGGGCGCAGCTGGACCCGGATGCCGTGCCGGTCGGCGAGCCGGCCGACCACGAACAGGCCCATCCGCTGCGAGATCGCGACGTCCACCGACGGCGGGTTGGCCAGCTTGTGGTTGATGTCCGCGAAGTCCTCGGCGGTGAGGCCGATGCCCTTGTCGTGGATCTCCACCATCACCCGGCCGTCCGGCAGCCGGGTCGCGGTGACCTTCACCTTGGTCTGCGGTGAGGAGAACATGGTGGCGTTCTCCAGCAGCTCGGCGAGCAGGTGCACGAGGTCGGTCACGGCGGTGCCGTGGATCTCGCTCTCCGGCACGCCGGTCAGTTCGATGCGCTCGTACGACTCGACCTCGGAGGCCGCCGCGCGCAGCACGTCGACCAGCGGGACCGGCTGGTTCCAGCGGCGGCCGGGCTCCTCGCCGGCGAGGACCAGCAGGTTCTCGCCGTTGCGGCGCATGCGGGTCGCCAGGTGGTCCATCCGGAAGAGGTTCTCCAGCTGGTCCGGGTCCGCCTCGTTGTTCTCCAGGTCGGTGATCAGCGTCAGCTGGCGCTCGATGAGGCCCTGGTTGCGGCGCGAGAGGTTGGTGAAGATCGCGTTGACGTTGCCCCGCAGCAGAGCCTGCTCGGCGGCGAGCCGGACGGCCTCGCGGTGCACCTGGTCGAAGGCGCGGGCGACCTCGCCGATCTCGTCGCGGGTGTTGATCGGGATCGGCTGGACGCGGGTGTCCACCCGGCCCGGATCGGTACGGGAGAGCTGGTCGACCAGCATCGGCAGCCGCTGCTCGGCGATGCTGAAGGCCGCGTTGCGCAGCTGGCGCATGCTGCGGCTCATCGAGCGGGCCATCAGGCCGGCGATCACGAAGGCCGTGAGCAGCGCGATCAGCACGATCGCGGAGTTGAGGATGGCGTCCTGCCGGGCGTCCTCGGAGATCTGCTGGACCTCGTCGACCGCCTTGTCGGTGAGGCCCTTCTCGATGACCCGGTAGGCGTCGAACTTGCCGGTCGCGGTGGCGAACCAGGTGTCCTGGGTGATGCCCAGGCCCTTGAGCTGCTGCGGCGTCGCGCCGGAGGCGATGGCCTTGATCATGTCGTTCATGGGCGGCGGCGGGACGAACTTCTGCCCGGCGGCCTCGGCGGCCTGCCTGGCCAGATCGGTCTTGGCCGCGCCTTCCTTCTGCGCCTGGGAGAGCTCCTGCTTGAGCCGCGCGACGTCCTGCGGGGTGCCGCCGGAGTTGAACTCGCCGAGGGCGATGTTCTCCAGGTAGGCGTAGGAGGCGAAGGCGGTCTGCTGGGCCAGCCGGTCCTTCACGGCCGGGCCCGGCTTGACCAGCAGGTGGGTGCCGATCGAGCGCTGCAGCGACTCGGCGGCCTTGGCCAGCGAGATGGCGTAGACGGTGCGGCCGTAGGAGGTGATGTTTCCGGTGCCCAGGCCGAGTTCGTTGGCGAACTCCATCAGCGGGTGCTGGACGTTGACGTAGCCCTCTTCGGTCTTCACCGCGTTGAGCTTCGCGGTGTAAGCGCCGGCGCGCAGGGTCAGCAGATTGGGCTCGACCTTGCGGAAGACGTCCAGCCGGCGCTGCAGGCCCGCCTGGTCCGGCATCTGCCGGACACGGGCGTCGAAGGCGTCGGCCGCCGCGTCGGTCGCGTCCCGCAGCCGCTTGATCTTCGGGTCGTCCTGTTCACCGGTCAGCAGCGGGACGGCGGTGAGGTCACGCTCGTTGATCAACGCCTGGCCGTAGACCGCGGCGGACCGTACGAGCTGTGCCGTGCGCTCGGCGTCCTGGGCCTCCTGCCAGATCGCCACCGAGCTCTCCACCCGGAACCCGCCGAAGACCAGTGCGACGAGCACCGGGATCAGCAGGATCGCGTTCAGCCGGGTGGGCACCCGCCAGTTGCGCGGGGAGAACCTGCCACCGCTCGCCGCGGGCGCGGCCGAGACGGTTTCGGGCACGTCGGAAAGCGACGCCGCGGCACGCGGCGGCGTGAAATTGCCCCGTGTCTGCTGCACGGAGCTCTCGCTGCTTCGCCTCACTCGTCCAACAACCTCTCGGCGTCGGCACTTACGCTGTGCCGTTCTGCTGCTGCTTACGTGGCCCGTTATTACTCCGGAGTTCAGCGAATTTCAGCACGTCAGGGCGGTGCTTTCCAAACACTGCGCAAAGGTCGCTAACTTGCGGGGAGTGGTAGATAAAACGGGCATAAAGAGCGAGCGGCTGCAAATGGCGAGAGAATAGTGAGCGCAGCGAAGTTGATCGCATGCATGGGGTGTTCGTCAGAGGGTAATTCTCTGTCTAAACGTTATGTGGACAGGGCGAGCCGTGTCGAAGGACACAGCTCGCCCTCAGCAGCTTATGGGTAGAAGGACCTACTTGAGCCGTGCCATCAACGCGTGCTCGACCAAAGTGATCAGCGCGCTCTTCGTCTCGCTGCGGTGCCGGGCGTCCGTGATGATGATGGGCGCGTCCGAACCGATCTGCAGTGCTTCGCGGACTTCTTCGGGCTGGTAGGGCTGGTGTCCGTCGAAGCCGTTGAGGGCGATGACGAAGGGCAGGCCGCTGTTCTCGAAGTAGTCGACGGCCGGGAAACAGTCCGCGAGGCGGCGGGTGTCGACGAGGACGACGGCGCCGATCGCGCCGCGGACCAGGTCGTCCCACATGAACCAGAAACGGTCCTGGCCGGGCGTGCCGAACAGATAAAGGATCAGGTCGTCGTCGAGCGTGATGCGGCCGAAGTCCATGGCCACCGTGGTGGTGGTCTTGTCCTTCACATGACTGAGATCGTCGATCCCGGCCGAGGCGGAGGTCATCACGGCCTCGGTGCGCAACGGGTTGATCTCCGAGACCGCACCGACGAACGTGGTTTTGCCGACGCCGAACCCGCCCGCCACCACGATCTTCGCGGAGGTGGTGGAGCGGGCCGGGGCCGGCGCGCTGCTAGAGGTTCCGAAGTCCACTGAGCACCCTTTCGAGCAATGTCACATCAGGAGTGCCGCCGGCTTCCGAGCCGCCGCCGGGCTGGTGGATCGCCACCATGCCCGCCTCGGCCAAGTCCGCTACCAGAATCCGTGCCACGCCCAGCGGGAGGTGCAGCAGCGCCGACACCTCCGCGACCGACTTGAGCTCGCGGCACAGGTGGCAGATGCGCTGGTGCTCAGGGAGCAGGCCGGGCACCTGGGAGGGGTCGGCCGTGGTGCTGACCAGCGCCTCGATGGCGAGCTGGTAGCGCGGCCGGGTCCGGCCTCCCGTCATGGCGTACGGCCGCACCAGCGGCTGGTCGCCTTCGTCCCCGTACGACGCGTGGTAAGGCGCACCGTAGGGGCCGGGCGAGGCGGGCGGGGTCATGGATCCTCCGGGCGGAACGGCAGGACGGCGGAAGTGCCGTCGGGCGGGGCCGGTGGGGGGACGGTCGGCCGTTGAGCAGACGGACTGAAATCAAACGGTTCAGCGATTCATCGCCGCATCGATGCGGCGACGCAGCATTTCAACGAGTCAGCGAATCAGTGCAACAGGCTGCCCTGCAGTTCGGCGCGGAGGTCGGGGGTCAGTACGGTGCCCGCCCGGTCGACGAGGAGGGCCATTTCGTAGCCCACCAGACCGATGTCGCACTCGGGATGGGCGAGTACGGCCAACGAGGAACCGTCGGAGACAGACATCAGGAAGAGGAAACCGCGCTCCATCTCCACCACGGTCTGGTTGACCGCGCCGCCCTCGAAAATACGCGAGGCCCCGGCGGTGAGGGAGGTCAGACCGGAGGCGACCGCGGCCAATTGATCGGCCCGGTCACGGGGGAAGCCTTCGGACATCGCCAGAAGGAGTCCATCGGCCGACACCACCACCGTGTGCGACACCCCAGGGGTGTTGTCCACGAAATTGGTGATCAACCAGTTCAGATTTTGCGCCGCCTGGCTCATCGGACTCAACTAACGCTCCTGCTGATAAGTGGGATCAATACCGCGGCCGTCGGTGCCGGGGCCGTTGCCGACCTCGCGGCCCTGCTGGATGCCCCGGCGAAGGTTGGTCAGCCGGCCGCGCACGTCACTGGGAGCGCGCGAGACCTGCGGACCGGTCGAGTGGGACTGCTGCTGGGCGGTGCCCGCGACGAGGTTGGCGCGGGGTACCCGGACGGGGAGACCGGAGGAGGTGACTCCGCCCGCCGCGGGTTCGCGGACCTGTTCGGCCTGCCGCCAGCGCTCGTCGTTGGGGGACGTGCGCCAGCTGTTCCCGTTGGCGGCGCCATTGCCGCCGCCGGTACCGCCGCTGGTGCCTGTCGCGGACGCGGGTTCGCGGCGCGGCATCGTGGGTGCGGCGGGAGCCGTGGGCGCTGTGGCCGCCGACGCTGAAGGCGCTGCCTGGGCAGGCTGTGCGGGGGGCGTGGGAGCCGCTGGCGCCTCGCTGCCGCCGGGACCGCGGAACCAGTTGGACTCGATCGCCTCGAAGATCGGCGTCCGTCCGTCACCGGGCCCGGCCGGCGGCAGCGCGCCCGGCGGAAGCTGGAAGTCGCCGCGGTCCTGCCGCGGCTGCGGCAGGTTGGGCGCGGGCCGATTCGGGACCGGAAGGTTCGGGGTCGGGCGGGCCTGTGGCGCGGAGTCCGCTCGCGGGGTGCGGCCGGGCGGCGGGCCGTCGAAGTCCGGCGGCACGAACTCGGCGGTGTCGCCGGGCCCCTGGCTCTGCCGGGCGCCGAACCCGCCGTCCTGCTGGAGGGCGTTCTGCGGCGGGCCGCTCTGCTGCGGTCGCTGCGCGCCGAAGTCCGGGCGGACGAAGGCGGCCGTGTCGGCGGGCCCGCCCTGGATCCGGCCGCCCAGGGTCGGGGACGGCTGCGAGCTGTTCTGCTGCGTACCGGTCTGCGTACCGGGCTGCTGCGTGCCGGGCCGCTGCGGCTGGTACGAGCCGGTGGATTCCGGACGCGGCGGACGGCCCGTGTTCTCGTGGTCCTCGTGGCCGCGGGGGGTGTCCTCGGCGGGACGGGGCGTGGTGGGCCAGTCGTCGGCCGGGGCCGAGCCCTGCTGCCGGGCGCGCCAGCTGGAGCCGGCCTGGCCGTTCTGCTCGTTCTGACTGTTCTGGTCGGGCGGAGTGCTCCGGCCGGACGGCGCGGAGCCGCCCGGCAGCTCGGCTGCGGGACCGCGCGGCGGCAGCTGCGGCCGACGGCCCTGGGACCCGGCCGAGTGCGCGCCGCCGGACTGCCCGGGGGCGCCGGTCGGAGGTGCGACGCTCGGCGAACCGCCGCGGGGCGGCAGCGGCGGACGCTGTCCGGAGTCGTTCTGGCCGGGGGCGGCGCCGCCGGGTGCGTTCGTACGGTTGCCGCCGAAGGCGTCCCCCGAGCCGAAGCCCGAGCCGGACGGCGCGGCGTTGGGCGTACCGGGGCGGCCACCGCCGGCGAAGGCGTTGCCGGTGCCGGCGAAGGCGCTGCCCTGCGGGCTGCCGCCGTGTCCGCCGTTGCCGGCCGCGCTGCCCGTACGGGTGGGCAGCCCGCCGCCGTTCGGCTGGCCGTTGCCCTGTCCGCGGCCCGGCAGCGCGGGGCGCTGGCCGCCGCCGACCTGGCCGCGCGGTTCCGCGCCGCCGGCCCAGCCGGCCGCGCCGCCCTGCCCGCCGGGGGCGGAGGTATTGCCCTGGCCGACCTGGCCGCGCGGCTGCATGCCGCTCAGCCCGCCGCGACCGCCCTGGCCCTGTCCGCCCATCGCGGGCGCGTTCTGGGCCTTGGTCGGAACCGGCTTCTTGCCGCCCTGGGCGACGTCGACCGGCAGCATGACCAGTGCGGTGGTGCCGCCCGAGTCGGACGGCCTGAGCTGAATGCGGATGCCGTGGCGCAGCGACAGCCGGCCGACCACGAACAGGCCCATCCGGCGGGAGACCGACACATCGACGGTCGGCGGGCTGGCGAGCCGCTCGTTGATCGCGGAGAGGTCCTCGGGCGACAGCCCGATGCCGGTGTCGTGGATCTCCACGAGCACCCGCCCGTCGGGCAGCGCGTGGCCGGTGACCTTGACCTTGGTCTGCGGCGAGGAGAACGAGGTGGCGTTCTCCAGCAGTTCGGCGATGAGGTGCACGAGGTCGTTGACGACGCGTCCGGCGACCTCGGTGGTCGGCACGGCGGTCAGCTCGACGCGCTCGTACTGGTCCACCTCGGAGGCCGCGGCGCGCAGCACGTCGACGAGCGGGACCGGCCGGGTCCACCGGCGGCCCGGCTCCTCGCCCGCGAGGACCAGCAGGTTCTCGCCGTTGCGGCGCATACGGGTCGCGAGGTGGTCGAGCTTGAAGAGGCTGGAGAGCTGGTCCGGGTCGGCCTCGCGGCTCTCCAGCTCGGAGATGAGCGAGAGCTGGCGCTGGATGAGCCCCTGGCTGCGGCGCGAGAGGTTGGTGAACATCGCGTTGACGTTGCCTCGCAGCATCGCCTGCTCGGAGGCGAGCCGCACCGCCTCGCGGTGCACCTCGTCGAAAGCCGCGGCCACCTGGCCGATCTCGTCCCGGCTGTGCACACCGACCGACTCGACCGAGGTGTCGACCTCCTGCGGGTCGCCCTCGGAGAGCTGCTTGACCAGCTCGGGCAGCCGTTCCTGGGCGACCGTCTTGGCGGTCTCCTGGAGCCGGCGCAGCGAGCGGACCATGGAGCGGGCGACGACGAAGGCGCCGACCAGCGAGATGCCGAGCACCAGCAGGATGACGACACCGTTGATCAGCGCGTCCTGGGTGGCCGCGGACTGCAGCTCACGCGCCTTCTGGTCCATCTGCGAGAGGAGAGTCGTCTCGATCTTCGACATCTCGTCGATTTTGTTGCTGTCCTGGTCGTACCAGTCCATGTACGAGCGGTTCTCGGCCTTGATGCCGCCCGGGGTCTTGAAGGCGCGGCCGGCGAACGTGTCGGCGGACTGGATCTCGACGATGCCCTCGTCCAGACCGCGGGTCAGCTCGGAGGCGCTCGGATAGAGCCGCGAGAAGCGCTTGAGGGCGGCCCGCTCGTTCTCCTCGGCGGTGCCGCCGTAGGCACGGTCGTTGGCCGAGAGCCGGGGACCGTCCTTGTGGGCGAGGCCGGCGGTGATGACCGCGCGCTGGATCGAGGCGTACTCCTTCGCGGAGGAGAACGCGGCCAGCGCACGGGTGCTGCGGATCATCTCGGGGTTGCTGGTGGCCTGCGCCATGTCCTGGGACAGCGCCAGCAGGGAGGTGATCAGCGCGTTGTAGTTGGTGATGGTCTGCGCGATGTAGTCGTCGTTCGCGTAGGCCTTCTCCCGGACCGACTGGATCGTGCCCAGCTGACGGGAGATGTCGAGCACCGTCGAGCGGACGCCGTCCATGGTCGGGTCGTCGGTCTTGATGTCCCCGGTGGCCGCGTTGAACGTCTGGATCGCGCGCTCGGTCTTCTCACGAGGCGCGACGACCCGGTCGTCCTTGGCGTCGCCGGCGCCGGCCAGCGGGCCCGCCGACTTGTCGCGCTCCTCCTGGAGCGCGTCCGCGAGCTTGGTGGCCTGCTCGGTCATGTCGGTGAGCAGCTTCATGTGCTCGAGCTGCTCGATGTTGCTCATCGAGCTCTCGATGCGCAGGCCGCCCAGCGTGGTCGCGGCGACGACGGGCAGCGCGAGCAGGGACACCAGGCGGGTGCTGATCCGCCAGTTGCGCAGGGCTATTCGAGTGCCCGGCCCACTGGGCACCTTCTTTTTGGCGTCGCCGGAGTCACCGGCGCCCTTCGCGTTCGTACGCGCGGATGCGTCGGAGCTGTGGGTGGTCCCACCGGGCAGCTCCGGGTCCGCCGCGGCGCTGCCATCCCTCTTGAAACGTCCCTGCACTAGCGTCGCAACCTCTGGACCAGGCGTCCCTCCGGGTGAGCGGCGGGACGGTGTCGAGTCGTGGGGGGACACATGATCCCCTGGGCGGTCGTGAGACCGGCGCGCTTCCCCATTTCATCCGCCGCTCGACGCTGCCTTGCGCCTTGCGCGCCGTCTGAAACCTGCGGCGGTCCGTGGAATTCCAACACAGTGCAGGATCTCCAACAAGACCCGAGTGCCGAGTGGTGATTCGTGTGACGCTCAGTGCGGATTGAATCACGAGATGTAGAAAGTCCGCCTCGAGATAACGGACTATTGCCTACGAGTCGACCAGAAGTACGTGCTGTCCCGGCTGCGGTGATCAGGGGCGGAATGTGCGGTTCAATCCGTTGATATCCGTTTCGGGTAAGGAAAATGATCATTCGCTTCGCGGCATTTGTCGCAGGAGTCGTGAGGAAACTCACATGGAGATCGCCGACTCGGGCACCCTGCGGCGGGGAATGGCGCGTTTAGCCTGGCGTTTTACAGGGATAGCCGATCCGACAAGCCGCGCCGCAGAGGCGCCTATACCGATGAAGGTCCCAGACCGGATGAAGACGACGATGCTGTTCCGCAACATAGCCAACCCGCGCCGCACGACGCTGACCCATCTCACCGACGCGGCGGACCTGCGGACCGAAGAGGCCGCAGCACCGGAACAGGCCGCCGAGCTGCCCGCGCGGACCGCCAACCCGCGCCGCACGATCCTCATGGACGCCCCCACCGGCTGACCCGGCCGCGCACCCTCCCCGCGATAGCCTGGGGACACGAGCCTGCCGACGGGTCGGACCCGACGGCGGGCTCTCCGTCTCCAGCCAGCAAGTGAGGGGCAGCAGCTTCCCGTGCGCATCGCCAGGTTCTCCATCGACGGCAACGTCGCCTTCGGCGTCGTGGAAGGGGATCAGTCGTCACCCGACGGTCTCGTCCTCGACATCATCAAGGGCCACCCGTTCGCCGAGTTCGAGCGCTCGGGCCGGAAGGTCCCGCTGAACAAGGTCCGGCTGCTGCCGCCCGTCCTGCCCAACAAGGTGATCGGGATCGGCCGCAACTACGCCGAGCACGCCGCCGAGCTGGGCCATGAGGTGCCGGACGTACCGGTGGCCTTCTTCAAGCCCTCCACCTCGGTGATCGGCCCCGGCGACACCATCGCGTACCCCTCCTTCTCCCAGGAGGTGCACCACGAGGCCGAGCTGGCCGTGGTCATCGGCCGGATGTGCCGGGAGGTCCCGCGCGAGCGCGTCAAGGACGTCATCCTCGGTTACACCTGCGCCAACGACGTCACCGCCCGTGACATCCAGCGCAGCGAGAACCAGTGGGCGCGCGCCAAGGGCTTCGACACCTCGTGCCCGCTGGGCCCCTGGGTCGAGACGGACCTCGACCTGGCCGCCGCGGCGGACCTGGCCATCATGTGCACGGTCAACGGCGAGCAGCGTCAGCTGGGCCGCACCAGCGACATGGTCCGCTCGATCGAGGACCTCGTCGTGCACATCACCGAGGCCATGACGCTGCTTCCGGGCGACGTCATCCTCACCGGGACCCCGGCCGGAGTCGGCCCGCTCAACGTCGGCGACGAAGTCGCCGTCACCATCGAAGGCATCGGCACTCTCACCAACAAGGTGATCAAGCGTGGCTAGCGCACCCATCGTCCCCGACGAGCACGTACGTGTTCGTTTCTGTCCGTCTCCGACCGGAAACCCGCACGTGGGTCTGGTCCGCACCGCTCTGTTCAACTGGGCGTTCGCCCGCCACCACGGCGGCACGCTCGTCTTCCGCATCGAGGACACCGACGCGGCCCGCGACTCCGAGGAGTCGTACGGCCAGCTGCTGGAGGCCATGCGCTGGCTCGGCTTCGACTGGGACGAGGGCCCCGAAGTCGGCGGCCCGCACGAGCCCTACCGGCAGTCGCAGCGGATGGACGTCTACGCCGACGTCGCACGCAAGCTCCAGGACGGCGGCTACGCCTACTCCTGCTACTGCAGCACCGAGGAGCTCGACGCCCGCCGCGACGCCGCCCGCAAGGCCGGCAAGGCGTCCGGCTACGACGGC
Source organism: Streptomyces sp. H27-D2 (assembly GCF_035828615.1). NCBI lineage: Bacteria > Bacillati > Actinomycetota > Actinomycetes > Kitasatosporales > Streptomycetaceae > Streptomyces > Streptomyces sp. H27-D2. The sequence continues at coordinate 44,099 of NZ_JAYMZR010000027.1, forward strand.
CACTGCCGCGACCTGAGCGCCGAGCGGATCGCCGCCTACCAGGCCGAGGGCCGCACCTCGATCGTCCGCTTCCGGATGCCGGACGCGCCGATCACCTTCACCGACCTGGTGCGCGGCGAGACGACCTTCACCCCGGAGAACGTGCCGGACTTCGGCATCGTCCGGGCCAACGGCGCTCCGCTGTACACCCTGGTCAACCCGGTCGACGACGCGCTGATGGAGATCACGCACGTGCTGCGCGGCGAGGACCTGCTGTCCTCCACCCCGCGGCAGGTCGCGCTCTACGCCGCGCTCGCCGAGATCGGCGTCGGCAACGGCAGCACCCCGAAGTTCGGGCACCTGCCGTATGTGATGGGAGAGGGCAACAAGAAGCTCTCCAAGCGCGACCCGCAGGCCAACCTCAACCTCTACCGCGAGCGCGGCTTCCTGCCCGAGGGGCTGCTCAACTACCTCTCGCTGCTCGGCTGGTCGCTCGCCGAGGACCGCGACATCTTCTCCATGGAGGAGATGGTCGCCGCCTTCGACGTCGCGGACGTCAACGCCAACCCGGCGCGCTTCGACCTCAAGAAGGCCGAGTCGATCAACGCCACGCACCTGCGGGCGCTCGCGCCCGAGGAGTTCGTGCGCCGCGTCGTGCCGTTCCTCTTCCCGGACGCCGAGCCGACCGCCGATCAGCTGGAGCTGCTCGCGAAGGCCGCGCCGCTGACCCAGGAGCGGATGGTCGTCCTGAGCGAGGTCGTCGGCATGCTCGGCTTCCTCTTCGTGCGGCCCGAGGACTTCCGGCTGGACGAGGCGGACGCCGCCAAGGTGCTGATCGCCGACGCGAAGCCGGTCCTGGCGGCCTCCGTCACGGCCCTGGAGGACCTGACGGACTTCACCCCGGAGCCCATCCAGGCCACGCTGCGCGAGGCGCTGGTGGAGGGGCTGGGCATCAAGCCCAAGTTCGCCTTCACGCCGCTGCGCGTCGCGGTCACCGGCCGCCGGGTCTCCCCGCCGCTCTTCGAGTCGATGGAGCTGCTGGGGCGCGAGGAGACGCTCCGGCGGCTGCGCGCCGCCCTGGAGTCCGTAACCGAGTAGCGGGGCCCCGCTGTGCCGCTGCCGGCACGCTCCGGGGGCCTGCGGGCCCCCGGAGCGGTGGACGCGAGTCCCCGGCCCGCCGACCCGCTTTCCGGTGCTCGGGGAGCGGTCGGGCGGGTCCTGTGCACCGGGTGATCCACTGCCCGGGGTTATCGGTTTTGGAGCCCCGCCTCCCGTCAGGTAATGTTCTTCCTGCGCCGCACTGGAGGGCTGAATAGCTCGAACCGGAGGCGCAAACCAAACAAAATCCCGCAAGGGATTGCGTTTTGGTGGGATATGGTGTAATTGGCAGCACGAGGGTTTCTGGTTCCCTTAGTCTAGGTTCGAGTCCTGGTATCCCAGCGCATGCAGTACAGCAGTGCAGTGCGAGCCCCCGTTGTGTAGCGGCCTAGCACGCCGCCCTCTCAAGGCGGTAGCGCCGGTTCGAATCCGGTCGGGGGTACAGATCCTGCCTCCGCCTCTATCCGGGTCGCACCTGGAAGCGGCGACGAATGGATCGCTAGGGCCCCCGTTGTGTAGCGGCCTAGCACGCCGCCCTCTCAAGGCGGTAGCGCCGGTTCGAATCCGGTCGGGGGTACGCAGGTCCCATGGGGTATGGGGTAATTGGCAGCCCGACGGTTTCTGGTTCCGTTAGTCTAGGTTCGAGTCCTGGTACCCCAGCTCACACAGGTGTAGCAGTGCATCAGTGGTACGACAGGCCCCCGTTGTGTAGCGGCCTAGCACGCCGCCCTCTCAAGGCGGTAGCGCCGGTTCGAATCCGGTCGGGGGTACAAAATCTTCAAGGCCCTCCGCTGACGCGGGGGGCTTTTTCGTACAGACCTTCCCGCGGACCTTCACACGGCCTGTTCGCGCGGACCTTCACACGGCCCTGCCCAGGCCGGATAATCCCCGCATGGCTTTCGCAGACGCCGCCCGCCGCACGCGGCCGGCCGATGACCGGCGCTCGCGCCATGAAGCCCCGACCGCCCGCGAGTTCCGGACCCGCGAGGGACGCGCCGGAGGCCGGCGCGACGCCCCGCGGCCGGAGCGGGCTCAACCGGACGCCGTCGAACCGGCCCCTCCGAGAAGAGTCGCAGTGGACCTGCTCGTACTGACCGCCGAACTGCGTGTCGTCAGGACCTACGCCCCGCACGGTCTGCGGATCACGGGAGTGGTGGATCCGGGCGCCCGCCGCCATCTGTGCGCCGCCTTGGACTCCATCGCGGAGGTGGACGACGACGTGCTGCTGGATCTGTCCGGGTTGGAGTTCCTCGACCTGGGCGGCCTGCGGCTGATCGCCGGCTTCGCCCGCGACCGCGCCGACCGGCGCCATGTGGAGCTGGCCGGCCTGCTGCCGCACCTGCGGCACGTCATCTCGCTCATCGGCTGGGACGACACCCCCGGCCTGCGCCTGGGAGTTGCCGGTGCCCACTGACCACAACGAGCGCGGCGGTGACGGATTCGTTCACCACGCCTGTCTGTACGGCTCCGACGAGGCATTCCTCGCGATGGCCGTGCCCTTCATCGAGGCCGGACTCGACGAGGGCGGGTCCGTGCTGGCCGCCACCACCCCCGCCAACATCGAATTGCTCCAGGACGCGCTGGGGGAGCGGGCCAAGGGTCTGGACACCGCCGAGACCGCGTACTTCGGCCGCCGCCCGGTCGACCGGGTCGCGGCCTTCCAGCGCTACCAGGACAGCCGGACCGAGCCCGGCCGGCAGATCCGGATGATCGCCGAGCCGGTGTGGGGCGGCAAGTCCGCCCGCCAGATCGCCGAATGGAAGCGGATGGAGTCGGGTCTCAACGTGCTGCTGGAGGACGCCGACCTGTGGATGATCTGCCCCTACGACACCCGGGTCGTGCCACCGGACGTACTGGAGGCGGCGCGGGCCACCCACCCGGCCTGTGTGACCGGCAGCAGCGTGCTGCCGTCCGCGGCGTACATCGATCCGCACGTCTACGCGGCGGCCGGGGACGCCCCGCTGCCCGCCGTGCCCGCGCACGCCGACCGGCTGCCGCCCACCGGCGAGCCCGCGGCGGTGCGCGGCTTCGTACGGGACCGGGCCGCCGCGCTCGGGCTGGCCAATGAACGCCTCGCGCTAGCCGAACTGGCCGTCCACGAGGTGGTCGATTACCTGGTGAGCGCACGCGGCGAGGAGGTGGCGGTACGGATCTGGGCCGAATCGGGCCTGGTGGTCTGTGATCTGCACGGACCCAGCGTGACCAGGCCCTCACCCGACGCGTTCCTGGGATTCCGGCCGCCGGGCGAGGCCGCCGGACTGGAGGACGGACTGTGGCTGGCCCGCAGCCTCTGTGAGTCGGTGGAGGTGCGGGCCGGGCGGTCCCGGGTACGGATCAGGCTGCGCTTCGCCGGGCCCCGCAACGCCGAACGGCGCTGAAGAAGCGCCGAAGGCGCCGACCGGGGCAGCCGTGCCGGCTGCTCAGCCGGTGCGGCGCAGCGCCTCGGAGAGCCGGGCGGCGGCGTCGATGATCGCCTGGGCGTGCATCCGGCCGGGATGCCGGGTCAGCCGTTCGATCGGTCCGGATACCGAGACGGCGGCGACCACCCGGTTCGAGGGGCCGCGGATCGGGGCGGAGACGGACGCGACGCCCGGCTCCCGCTCGCCGATCGACTGGGCCCAGCCGCGCCGCCGCACGCCGGAGAGCGCGGTGGCGGTGAAGCGGGCGCCCTGCAAGCCGCGGTGCAGCCGCTCGGGCTCCTCCCAGGCCATCAGCACCTGGGCGGCGGACCCGGCCTTCATCGGCAGCGTGGAGCCGACCGGCACGGTGTCCCGCAGGCCGGACAGCCGCTCGGCCGCGGCCACACAGATCCGCATCTCGCCCTGCCGCCGGTAGAGCTGCGCGCTCTCGCCCGTCACGTCCCGCAGGTGGGTGAGCACCGGCCCGGCCGTCGCCAGCAGGCGGTCCTCGCCGGCCGCCGCGGCGAGCTCGGACAGCCGCGGGCCGAGGATGAACCGGCCCTGCATGTCCCTCGCCACCATCCGGTGGTGTTCGAGCGCCACCGCGAGCCGATGGGCCGTGGGGCGCGCGAGTCCGGTCGCCGCGACCAATCCCGCGAGGGTGGCCGGACCGGACTCCAGAGCGCTGAGTACCACAGCCGCCTTGTCGAGAACGCCGACGCCGCTAGAGTTGTCCATACGACGATATTCGCGTCTCACACTGTGAAACGCAAGTTCAATTTTCCGCTGAAGCAGCCAATCTGTAGTTGGCGGCTCGCGACCCGGCCTTACAGATAGGGCTCGCGGACGCAGCCCCGCGCGGTGAACCGGGCGAGGACACCCGAATCGAGATTGGGCCGGAGATACCGCCGGCCGAAGGGAAAGCGATGGGACGGACACTCGCGGAGAAGGTATGGGACGACCACGTCGTCCGGCGCGCCGAAGGCGAGCCCGACCTCCTCTACATCGATCTGCATCTGCTCCATGAGGTGACCAGCCCGCAGGCTTTCGACGGCCTCCGGCAGAACGACCGCCGGGTGCGCCGGACCGACCTCACCATCGCGACCGAGGACCACAACACCCCGACCGTCGACATCGACAAGCCGATCGCCGACCCGGTCTCCCGGATCCAGTTGGAGACGCTGCGCAAGAACTGCGCCGACTTCGGCGTCCGGCTGCACCCGCTGGGCGACGTCGAGCAGGGCGTCGTACATGTCGTCGGCCCGCAGCTGGGCCTGACCCAGCCCGGCATGACGGTGGTCTGCGGCGACAGCCACACCTCCACCCATGGCGCTTTCGGCTGCCTCGCGTTCGGCATCGGCACCAGCCAGGTCGAGCATGTGCTGGCCACCCAGACGCTGCCGCTGGCCCCGTTCAGGACGATGGCCATCACGGTCGACGGTGAACTGCCCGAGGACGTCACCGCCAAGGACCTGATCCTCGCCGTCATCACCAGGATCGGCACCGGCGGCGGCCAGGGCTACGTCATCGAGTACCGCGGCTCGGCCATCGAGAAGCTGTCGATGGAAGCCCGGATGACCATCTGCAACATGTCCATCGAGGCGGGCGCCCGCGCGGGCATGATCGCCCCGGACGACACCACCTTCGAGTACCTCAGGGGCCGGGACCACGCCCCCGTGGGCGACGAGTGGGACGCGGCCGTCGAGTACTGGCGCACACTGCGCACCGACGACGAGGCGGCCTTCGACCACGAGGTGGTCATCGACGCCACCGCGCTGACCCCCTTCGTCACCTGGGGAACCAACCCCGGCCAGGGCGCACCGCTCTCCGCGCGGGTCCCCGACCCCGCTTCGTACGAAGACGCATCGGAGCGCATAGCCGCCGAAAAGGCCCTGGAATACATGGGTTTGACGGCGGGTCAGCCGCTGCGGGACATCAAGGTCGACACCGTCTTCGTAGGTTCGTGCACCAACGGCCGGATCGAGGACCTGCGCGCCGCCGCGGGCATCGTGAGCGGCCACCGGATCGCCGAGAACGTACGCATGCTGGTCGTGCCCGGCTCGGTGCGGGTCGCGCTGGAGGCCGTCGCGGAGGGGCTGGACAAGGTGTTCACCGCCGCTGGAGCCGAATGGCGGCACGCGGGTTGCTCGATGTGCCTGGGCATGAACCCCGACCAGCTCGCACCCGGTGAGCGCTCCGCGTCCACCTCCAACCGCAACTTCGAGGGCAGGCAGGGCAAGGGCGGCCGTACGCACCTGGTCTCGCCGCAGGTCGCCGCCGCCACCGCGGTGCTCGGCCATCTGGCCTCGCCGGCCGACCTCGCCGACGCTCGTACTCCCGTGGGGGCCTGAATCATGGAAGCTTTCACCGCACACACCGGCCGGGCCGTTCCGCTGCGCCGCAGCAACGTCGACACCGACCAGATCATCCCCGCGCACTGGTTGAAGAAGGTCACCAGGGACGGCTTCGAGGACGGGCTCTTCGAGGCCTGGCGCAAGGACCCGGAGTTCATCCTCAACCAGTCGCGGCACGCCGGAGCGACCGTGCTGGTCACCGGATCCGACTTCGGAACCGGCTCCTCGCGTGAGCACGCGGTCTGGGCGCTGCAGAACTACGGGTTCAAGACAGTTATCTCGTCCCGCTTCGCCGATATCTTCCGCGGAAACTCGCTCAAGAACGGACTATTGACGGTCGTACTGCCCCAGGAGACCGTCGAGCGGCTGTGGCAGGTCATCGAGGCCGACCCGGCCGCGGAGATCACCGTCGACCTGGTCGCCAGGCAGGTCCGCACCGTTGGACTCGACGGAGCCGAACTGGTGGCCGACTTCGAACTCGACGAAAACGCCCGCTGGAGGCTGCTGGAGGGGCTGGACGACATCAGCCTGACCCTCAAGAACGAGCCGCACATCGCGGCCTACGAGGCCAATCGGGCGTCTTTCAAACCGCGCACCCTGGAAGCCTGAACTCCGCTTTTCCCCTGCTCATGGCCTGATTGGCCGGATACACCCCCCACCATGAGGTGGGGGGTGTATTGGCTTGTTGAGGGGCCCTGAGGCGACAACTCACCGCAGATGGCACAATCAGTGCATGGAACGCGACGACCAACTCGAGCTTTACGCGGTCGTCGCCGCCCAACTCAAGGATGCGCACACCAAAGTGCGCACACTGCAAGTGCCGGAGAGCGTACGGATGGCGCTGTCCCGGAAGCTGCTCGTCATCACGGCGGCGGCCAAGCACGATCTCACTGACGCAGCAAGGCGTCTGGACCGGTTGATGAAGGACCTCGACGAGGGGCGTTTCCCCGACGGGCGTGCCGACGGAACTCCGAGAAGGTCGAGTTCGTTGCGGCACAAGGGTGATTAGCCCGTTTCGTGTTTGATTTGCGGTATATATCTGCCTAACGTGCGAAAAGAGCTTGAACGCATTCGTTCGGGCAATGTCTCCGAAGGGGAAGACGTGAACAAGGCGCAGCTCGTTGAAGCGATTGCCGACAAGGTCGGCGGCCGGCAGAACGCCGCCGACGCAGTCGACTCGGTACTCGACGCGATCGTCCGTGCGGTCGTCTCGGGTGACCGGGTCTCGGTCACCGGATTCGGCTCGTTCGAGAAGGTCGACCGTCCGGCCCGGTACGCCCGCAACCCGCAGACCGGAGAGCGCGTCCGGGTCAAGAAGACCTCGGTGCCGCGATTCCGCGCGGGCCAGGGATTCAAGGACCTGGTGAGCGGCTCGAAGAAGCTCCCCAAGAACGACGTGGCCGTCAAGAAGGCGCCCAAGGGCAGCCTCTCGGGAGGTTCTTCCACCCGTACGACCGCCAAGGCCGCGGCCAAGAAGGCCACCGCCAAGAAGGCCACCGCGAAGAAGGTGGCCGCGAAGAAGGCCACTCCGGTGACCGCCACCGCCAAGAAGGCGACGGCCAAGAAGACCACGGCCAAGAAGGCCGCGCCGGTCAAGGCGACGGCCAAGAAGGTCGCAGTGAAGGCGACGGCCAAGAAGGCCACCGCCAAGAAGGCCGCACCGGCCAAGAAGGCCACCGCCAAGAAGACGGCGCCGGCCACCAAGGCCACGGCGAAGAAGGCCCCCGCGCGCAAGACCGTCGCGCGCAAGACCACCGCCAAGAAGGCGACCGCCAAGAAGAAGTGACCAGCGGTACACGACGCGCCGGGCCGGGCTCCCCGAGGGGAGCCCGGCCCGCGGTACGTCCGGAGGACGCCCGACGCGGTGGGCCCCGGGGGTCGGTACGGGTTCGGGCGAGGCCCGGCAGGCGCGGGGCGAGGCCCGGCAGCGCCGCTCAGCGCGGCCGGAGCGCGTTCAGAGCGCCCGGGTCGGCGTTCTCAGAGCACCGGGACCGGCATCCCGAACGTCCGGACCGGGATTCAGAACGTCTGGAGCGTAATGAAGTCGACGCGGCGCTCCGCACCCTCGCCCGTCACCTCGATCCGCACCCGCTGACCGGGGCGCAGCAGCCGCAGGCCGCCCGCGTCGAACGCTGCCGTGCCGAAGGGCAGCGGGGTGCCGTCGTCCAGCAGCACGCTGCCGGAGCGGGTCGCGGGGTCATAGGTGAAAGAGGTCGCCTGCATGGCGAGAAGAGTAGTCGGCCCGCTCCGGCGGGCAGCCGCTTCCCGCCCGCCGTGAGTGCCCCTCCCGGCAAGTTTTGCCTCACGGGGCAAACATCGCCGGTCGAGGAACTACCGGTCCGCGATCAGCATGCCCGCCGCCACAGCCGCCGTCCGCGGCCCCACTCCCAGCGCCAGCGCCGCCCGCAGGTCCTCGCCGGTGTCCACGTCCCGCCGTACGGAGTCGACGCCGTTCAGCGTGATCTCACGGGCTCCGGAGGCGCGGTGCCGGTCGCGGGAGGGGCCGCCGAAGGCGGGCGCGGGGGCCACGCCGGGGGCGGCGGCCAGCAGGGTGGTGCCGATTCCCGCCGCGTCGGCGAGGAACGCGCGGGGGTGAGCCGCCGCCGCGTCGAGCGCCCGCGCCAGTTCCGCCGGCCGCAGGGCGGGCAGATCGGCGTTGAGCGCCGCCACGGCCGCCGCCGGCCGCAGCGCCCGTACGCAGAGCGCGCCGTGCGCGAGCGCGGCGTTCAGCCCCGCGCCGGGGGCGTCCGGCACGACGCGGGCGCCGAGCGCCGACAGTTCGGCCCCGGCGAGCTGATCGTCCGTGACGACCACCACACCCGCCACCGAAGGGCAGGCCAGCGCCGCGGCCACGGTGTCCTGGGCGAACGCCAGGGCGAGACCGGGGCGCAGCAGCTCGCCCGTCGCCGCGGCCAGCCTGCTCTTGGCCCGCGCCAACGGCTTCAGCGGTACCACCAGGGTCCACGCCACGAACGCTCCGTCTCCTCGATGGGCACCATTGTCACTCGCAGCCCCCGGTTGCCCGTGGGGCGTCGCTTTTCGCTGGGCGTACGGTGTTCTCGACAGACCGGGGACCTGGGGCGACACTTGTGCGGCTGCCCGACAGACGGACCGGCTGCGGCAGACAAGCCCAATGAGGAGGATGTCCGAGTGCCCCGCCACAGAATCGGCTTCTGGTACCGCTTGGCCGCGGTCATCGCAAAGCCACCGCTCGTGGTTCTGTTCAAGCGGGACTGGCGGGGAATGGAGAACATTCCGACCGATGGCGGATTTATCACCGCGGTCAACCACAACTCGTATCTCGATCCGCTGTCCTACTCGCACTTTCAGTACAACAGCGGACGGGTGCCGCGACTGCTCGCCAAAGCGGGCCTCTTCGACACGCCTTTCATCGGCATGATGCTGCGCGGCACCGGCCAGATTCCGGTCTACCGCGAGTCCACGGACGCGGTCGGCGCATTCCGGGCCGCCATCGACGCGATCGAGCGCGGCGAGTGCGTCGCCTTTTATCCCGAGGGCACCCTCACCCGCGACCCCGACCAGTGGCCGATGCAGGGCAAGACCGGTGCGGCGCGGGTCGCGCTGGTCACCCAGGCGCCGGTGATCCCGGTCGCCCAGTGGGGCGCCAACGAGGCGATGCCGCCCTACGCGACGGACAAGAAGCTGCGGCTCTTCCCGCGCAAGACGCTGAAGGTGCTCGCCGGCCCGCCGGTCGACCTCTCCCAGTACTACGGGCGCGACCCGACCGCCGAAGTGCTGCGCGGGGCCACCGACACCATCATGGCCGCGATCACCGAACTCCTCGCCGAACTGCGCGAGGAGCCGGCCCCCGCCGAGCCGTACGACCACCGCAAGGCCCGCGCCGAGCAGCGCGAGAAGGCGGCACGACAGTCGGAGCGGCTGGACAAGCTGGATCAAGGGGAGAACACGTGACGCGCTGCGCCGTCTACGGCACCGGTTCCTGGGGGACCGCCTTCGCGATGGTGCTCGCCGACGCCGGCTGCGAGGTGACCCTCTGGGGCCGCCGGGCCGAGCTCGTCGACGCCATCAACACCGGGCACACCAACCCGGACTACCTGCCCGGCGTCGAGCTGCCGTCCTCGGTGCGCGCCACCACCGACCCGGCCGAGGCGGCGCGCGGCGCCGACTTCACCGTGCTCGCCGTGCCGTCCCAGACGCTGCGCGGCAATCTCGCGGTGTGGGCGCCGCTGCTGCCCGCCGACACGGTGCTCGTGAGCCTCATGAAGGGCGTCGAACTCGGTACCGCCAAGCGGATGAGCGAGGTCATCGGCGAGGTCGCCAAGGCCCCGCCGGAGCGGGTCGCGGTGCTCACGGGCCCCAACCTGGCCAAGGAGATCGCAGCCCGGCAGCCCGCCGCCGCCGTCGTCGCCTGCCGCGACGAATCGGTCGCGCGAGCGCTGCAGGCGGCCTGCCACACCCCGTACTTCCGCCCGTACACCAACACCGACGTGGTCGGCTGCGAGCTGGGCGGCGCGGTGAAGAACGTGATCGCGCTGGCGGTCGGCATCGCCGACGGGATGGGCCTGGGCGACAACACCAAGGCCTCGCTCATCACCCGCGGCCTGGCCGAGACCACCCGGCTCGGCCTGGCGATGGGCGCGGACGCGCACACCTTCGCCGGACTCGCGGGGATGGGCGACCTGGTCGCCACCTGCTCCTCGCCGCTGTCCCGCAACCACACCTTCGGCACCAACCTGGGCCGCGGCATGACGCTCCAGGAGACCATCGCGGTCACCAAGCAGACCGCGGAGGGCGTCAAGTCCTGCGAGTCCGTGCTCGATCTGGGCCGCCGGCACGACGTCGACATGCCGCTGACCGAGACGGTCGTGGACATCGTCCACGGGGGCAAGCCGCCGCTCGTCGCGCTCAAGGAACTCATGTCGCGCAGCGCCAAGCCCGAGCGGCACTGACTTCCCTCATCCGACTCCGTTCGGACCGGAACGCCGCCGACCCGCAAGCGAACCGCAGGGTAACCTCAACGCGATGAGCAGCCAGACCTCCTCCCAGAGCCCTGTCCCCTCCCGACCCGGAGGGGCCGATTCCGTCGGCGGCGGGCGCAAGCCGCGGGTGGCCGTCGTCTTCGGCGGCCGCAGTTCCGAACACGCCATCTCCGTACTGACCGCGGGCGCCGTGCTGCGCGCGATCGACCGGACGAAGTACGACGTGCTGCCGATCGGCATCACGACGGACGGCCGTTGGGCGCTGACCGCGGACGATCCCGAACGGATGGCCATCGCGGACCGCGAACTGCCGAACGTCCTGGAACTCACCGACTCGGCGGACGGCGGCGTGGTGCTGTCGGTCGACCCGGGCAACCGCGAGGTCGTCTACACCGAGCCCGGCGCGGTGCCCAAGGCGCTGGGCGAGGTCGACGTCGTCTTCCCGGTGCTGCACGGCCCGTACGGCGAGGACGGCACCCTGCAGGGGATGCTGGAGCTGTCCGGGGTGCCCTACGTCGGCGCGGGCGTGCTCGCGTCGGCCGTCGGCCAGGACAAGGAGTACATGAAGCGGGTGTTCATCTCCTTCGGGCTGCCGGTCGGCCCGTACGAGGTGATCCGGCCCCGCGAGTGGGACCGGGACCCGGCCGCGGCCCGCAAGCGGATCGTGGACTTCGCCGGCGACCACGGCTGGCCGGTCTTCGTGAAGCCCGCCCGCGGTGGCTCGTCCATGGGCATCACCAAGGTCGACGGCCTCGATGGCCTGGACGAGGCAGTGGCCGAGGCCCGGCGGCACGACCCGAAGATCCTCGTCGAGTCACTGCTGCGCGGCCGCGAGATCGAGTGCGGTGTGCTGGAGTTCGAGGACGGTCCGCGCGCGAGCGTGCCCGCCGAGATCCCGCCGGTCACCGCCCATGACTTCTACGACTTCGAGGCGAAGTACATCGACTCGGCGACCGGCCTGGTGCCCGCGCCGCTCACCGCCGAGCAGACCGCCGAGGTCCAGGCGCTGGCGGTGCTCGCCTTCGACGCGGTGTCCTGCGAGGGCCTGGTCCGCGCGGACTTCTTCCTGCTGGACAGCGGGGAGTTTGTCATCAACGAGATCAACACGATGCCCGGCTTCACGCCCATCTCGATGTACCCGCGGATGTGGCAGGAGTCCGGCGTCGAGTACCCGGAGCTGGTGGACCGGCTCGTCCAGGCGGCGCTGCGTCGCCCGACGGGCCTGCGCTGAGGCCCGAGCGCGTCGGTCCGGGCCCTGGGAAGCCGGGGTCCGGACCGTCAGAGGCCGAACGGGACGGTCTTCTTGACGGCGGCCGCGAGGTCGGTCAACACATCGATCTCGGGGGCGTACTTCCCGGGAACCGTCACCTCGACGTAGGTCTTGCGCAGCGTGGTGGTGAAGCGGTAGCCGTCGGGCCGCTTCTCCAGGACCCATCCGACGCCGTTCACTTCAGCCCCGTCCACGTCGGCGTTGTAATGTTCGTTCCCCGGAGTGAGAACGCCGGGCCGCGGCATCCCGCAGCGCAGTCGCACGGCGGGATCGCCCCATATCGCGGTGAAGTCCGAGACGGGATCGGCGGTACGCCGCTTCAGCCCGTCCACGGACTTGGGCAGCTCCTTGTGCAACGCCCGGCAGAATCCGGCGGCCCGCGCCGACGGCGTGGGAACCGTCGGCCCCGCCGCGTCGTCGGTCGATGAGCAGCCGATGGCGGCGAACAGCACGGCGACGACGGGCAGGCAGCGGAACGGCCGGTGAGGTTCAAAAGTCACCGGCCGAGCATACGGGGGAGCTAGATATGGACGACCGGGCAGGTCAGGGTGCGGGTGATGCCGTCCACTCGCTGGACTTTGGCGACCACCATGCGGCCCAGGTCATCAACCGTGTCCGCTTGGGCGCGCACGATGACGTCGTACGGACCGGTTACGTCCTCGGCCTGAATCACCCCAGGAATCTTGGCGATGAGTTCGGCCACGGTCGACGCTTTGCCGACCTCGGTCTGGATCAGGATGTACGCCTGTACCACGGAACCTCCAGGGCGGCGACGAGGATCATGTGGAAAGAAGAGACGCCACGGTACCGCGTCACCGCACGGTGCGGGGAGACCCGCGCGGCGCGCGCGGCGAGTCGGGCCGCGGAGCACAACTGCGAAGTGTGTGAACCAACCCTGCGAGGAGGAGCTCAGTGAAAGGCACCGTGGGCGAGTTGGGGGAGTTCGGGCTCATCAGAGAGCTGACGTCCCGGCTTACCACCACCCCGGCCGTACGGCTGGGGCCGGGTGACGACGCCGCGGTGGTCGCCGCGCCGGACCGGCGGGTCGTGGCGAGTACCGACATCCTGCTGGAGGGACGGCACTTCCGGCGCGACTGGTCGACGGCCTACGACGTGGGCCGCAAGGCCGCGGCGCAGAACCTCGCCGACATCGCGGCCATGGGCGCCGTCCCGACGGCCCTGCTGCTGGGCCTGGTGGTGCCCGCCGAACTCCCGGTCACCTGGCCGACGGAGCTGATGGACGGCATCCGCGACGAGTGCCAGGTGGCGGGCGCGGCCGTGGTCGGCGGCGACGTGGTGCGCGGTGAGACGATCACCGTCGCCATCACGGCCCTGGGCGACCTGCGCAACCACGAGCCGGTCACCCGCTCCGGAGCCCAGCCGGGCGACGTCGTCGCGGTGACGGGCTGGCTCGGCTGGTCCGCTGCCGGGCACGCGGTGCTCTCCCGCGGCTTCCGCTCGCCGCGGGCCTTCGTCGAGGCGCACCGCCGCCCGGAGCCCCCGTACCACGCGGGCCCCGCGGCGGCCGGGCTCGGCGCGACCGCGATGACCGATGTCAGCGACGGACTCATCGCCGACCTCGGGCACATCGCCGAGGCCAGCAAGGTCCGGATCAATCTGCGGTCGGCGTCCATCGACGTCCCCACCCAGATGCACGACATCGGCCAGGCGGTCGGCGTCGACCCGCTCCAGTGGGTGCTGACCGGCGGCGAGGACCACGCGATAGTGGCGACCTTCCCCTCGGACGTGAAGCTGCCGGCGCGCTGGCGGGTGATCGGCGAGGTGGTCAACCCGTCGGCGCTGCCGCAGGTGACGGTGGACGGCGCGCCCTGGGACAAGGCCGGCGGCTGGGACCACTTCGGGGACCAGTCCGATGACGAGTAGAGATCAGTAGCGAGCAGTAGAGAACGGTAGCGACCAGTAGCGACCAGTACATTCGCGGGTATGGCTACGCAGATATCACCGCCGGCACGGCCGGTACGCGCTGTACGTGTGCTCACCGTCGCCGGGTCCGACTCCGGCGGCGGTGCCGGCGTCCAGGCCGACCTGAAGACGATGCTCGCGCTCGGCGTGCACGGCATGAGCGTGCTCACCGCGGTGACCGCGCAGAACTCGCTGGGCGTGCAGGGGGCGTGGGAACTGCCCGCCGAAGCCGTGCGGGCCCAGTACCGCAGCGTCGTGGACGACATCGGCGTCCAGGCGGTCAAGACCGGCATGCTGGCCTCGGCCGAACTCGTCGAGACGGTCGCGGAACTGCTCGCGGGGACCGACGCCCCCGTCGTCGTCGACCCGGTCGGCGTCTCCAAGCACGGCGATTCGCTGCTCGCGGCCGAGGCGCTCGACTCGGTCCGCGCCAAACTGCTGCCGGCCGCGACCGTCGCCACCCCCAACCTCGACGAGGTGCTGCGACTCACCGGGGTACGGGTACGGGGCGAGGCCGATATGCGGCGGGCGGCGGACGCGCTGCTCGGCTACGGGCCGCGCTGGGCGCTGATCAAGGGCGGCCACCTCGAAGGAGACGCCGTGGACCTGCTCACGGACGGCGCCGAGGAGCACTGGCTGCGCGCGGTGCGGCACGACAACCGGCACACCCACGGCACCGGCTGCACGCTGGCCAGCGCCATCGCCTCGTATCTCGCCAAGGGGCTGCCGGTCCCGGAGGCCGTCGCCGAGGCCAAGAGCTATGTGACGGGCGCTATCGCGGCGGGCTTCCCGCTCGGCGGCGGGCTGGGGCCCGTGGACCACGGATGGCGGTGGCGCTCGTAGCGGGCAGCGGCCATCTGGGGCTTGTGAGGCTCATGGGGCCCGCACAGGCCACTGGGGGCGGGCTACCCGCCGCGCAGCCCGGCTGCGGGCATGCAAAAAAGCCGGTCCACCGAGGTGGACCGGCTTTTCAAGGCAACCGGCGGGGCTGCGCTACGACGGGGAACGTCAGCGCGCGACCTTGCCGGCCTTGATGCACGAGGTGCAGACGTTGAGCCGCTTCGGCGTCCGACCGACCACAGCACGCACCGTCTGAATGTTGGGGTTCCAACGACGGCGGGTACGGCGGTGCGAGTGCGAAATGTTGTTGCCGAAGCCCGGCCCCTTAGCGCAAACGTCGCAGTTGGCAGCCACGGGTCACTCCAAAGACTTCAGATGTTCCTACAGTGAAACCTGGCATGTCGGTAATCAATGCTGTCCGGCACTGCCAGGGAGAATAGCCCGATTTTCATCGGGCAACCGGAGCAGCATACAACGGCCGCTCCCATACAAGAAACTGCGATGGCCGCACCCTCTCGCGGACGAGGGGTCTTCTCGCTCGACTCGTCAGAATCTCGCGACGGCCAAGCCCTGACCGCTGCCCTGGGGCAGAGCCACAGGCTATCAGCGCGCGCCGGCACTCCGCGCAGCCGGCATCCCGGAGCGCCTCCCGTCACCGCGACTACCCTTCCGGACATCACCGCTGCAAAGGAGGACCCGGGTGCCGCAGACACTTGACGCCACCGCGGTGCGCACCTGGTGCGGGCTGGCCCTGGAAGCGCTGGGACAGGCCCGCGAGGAGATCGACGCGATCAACGTCTACCCGGTCGCGGACGGGGACACCGGAACCAACCTCTATCTGACCGTCGAGTCCGCGACCCAGGCCGTGGACGCGGCCTTCGACGGCCTCGCCGCCTCCGGTTCCGGCCTCGCCGCACCGGACCTGCCGACCCTGGCGGACGCGATGCGCGCGATGGCGCACGGCGCCCTGATCGGAGCCCGGGGCAACTCCGGCACGATCCTGGCGCAATTGCTGCGGGGCATGGCGGAGGTACTGGCGGCGGGGAGCCCGCCGGGCGGCGGCACAGCTTCGGACGGGAGCGCTTCGGAGGGTTCTGGCCCAGGCGACTCCGCTTCGGACGGCTCGGCCTCAGGTGGCGCTGCTTGGGACGGCGCTGCCGCCGCCGAGGCCGAGCTGCTGCGCAAGGCGCTGCGGACAGCGGCCGAGTCCGCCTTCGAAGCCGTCGCGCACCCCGTCGAAGGCACCGTCCTGACGGTCGCGGCGGCTGCCGCGGCGGCGGGCGAGAAGTCCGCGGGGGAGTGCGGAGCGGTAGCGCACGCCGCGTACGAGGGGGCGTGCGTCGCGCTGGACGCGACCCCCGGGCAACTCGCGGTGCTCGGCCGCGCTGGCGTCGTGGACGCGGGCGGTTACGGCCTGGTCGCCGTCCTGGGCGCGCTCGCCGAGGCACTGTCCGGCGTGGCCCCGAGGCAACTGTGCCGGGCCGCGTCCGGCCGTACCCGCCGGGGCAGGGCCGAGGGGACCTCGCCGCACCTCGCCGCGGGTTCCACCCAGAACGCCACGGGTTCTTCCGAGGACGCGGCCGTCGACGGCTGCCCGGCGGACGACGCGTCCGGCCCGACCGAGCGGGAGCAGGGCCCCGCGTTCGAGGTGATCTACCTGCTGGAGGCCGGGGACGCCGCCGTCGCGCGGCTGCGGGCCCGTCTCGACGGCCTGGGCGACTCCCTCGTCGTCGTCGGCGGCGACGGGCTCTGGAATGTCCATGTGCACGTCGACGACGCGGGCGCGGCCGTGGAAGCGGGCATCGAGGCGGGCCGCCCCTACCGCATCCGCGTCACGCACCTCGCGAGCGCCGCCGGCGAACCCCACGGGACGGCGGACAGCAGGCGCGCCGCCGCGTCCGGCCCGCGCGGGGAGCGCGCGCCCCGCGCCATCGTCGCGGTCCTGCCGGGCGACGGGCTCGCCGCGCTCTGCACGGAAGCGGGCGCGCGGGTGGTCTCCGTACGCCCCGGGGAGCCGCCCGCGAGCGGCGAGCTGGTCGAGGCGATCCGGCGGGCGCACGCCCGCGAGGTGGTGCTGCTGCCCAACGACCCGGCCCTGCGGCACACCGCGGCCGCCGCCGCCGAGCAGGCCCGTACCGAGGGCGTACGGGTCGCCCTCATCCCGACCCGGTCCGCGGTGCAGGGCATCGCGGCGCTGGCCGTGCACGAACCCGGCCGCCGGTTCGACGAGGACGTCGTCGCGATGACCTCCGCGGCCGGCGCCACCCGCTACGCCGAACTCGCCGTCGCCGAGCACCGGTCCTGGACCATGGCGGGGATCTGCCAGGCCGGGGACGTGCTCGGGCTGATCGACGGCGACGTGGCGGTCATCGGCTCGGAGCTGGCCGGGACCGCGGTGACCGTCCTGGACCGGATGCTCGCGGCCGGCGGCGAGATGGTCACCCTGGTCATCGGCGCGGACGCCCCCGACGACCTCGCGGCGCGGCTCGAAGCGCACGTACGCGAGGTGCACCTCGCCGTGGACACCGTCGTCTACCGGGGCGGGCAGCAGAGCGCGCCGCTGCTCATCGGCGTCGAATAGCCCCCTCCGGCAGCCCCCTCCGGCGATGCCCCGGTGTCCCGGAGGGCGGCTGCCAGGCGTCGGTTCGAGGGGATGTCACACCGATGGTGTGCAATGGACCGCGTGCCCGCGCTGGATGAACCCCTCAAGAAGACGCTCGGCGGCAACACCGCAAAGGTGCTCGCCGAGCACCTGGACCTGCACACGGTCGGCGATCTGCTGCATCACTACCCCCGGCGGTACGCCGAGCGCGGCGAGCTGACCGCGCTCGCCGACCTGCCGCTCGACGAACACGTCACGGTCGTCGCCCAGGTCTCCAAAGCCTCGATGAAGACCTTCAACCACGGCAAGGGCATGCGCCTGGAGGTGGTCGTCACCGACGGCAGCGGCTCGCTGACCCTGGTCTTCTTCGGCCGGGGCGCCCATCACCACCAGCGGGAGCTGCTGCCGGGCCGGCGCGGGATGTTCGCGGGCAAGGTCTCCGTCTTCAACCACACCCGGCAGCTCGCCCACCCCGACTACGAAATGCTGGACAAGACCGCCGCCGAGGACGCCACGGGCACCGGAGCGGTCGAGTCCTTCGCCAACCAACTGCTGCCGCTCTACCCCGCCTGCAAGCAGATCGCGTCCTGGCAGCTCGCCAAGTCCGTCGGCGCCCTGCTGGACACCATGGAGGCGAGCGGCTGGGAAGAGGTCGCGGACCCGCTGCCGAGCGCGCTGCGCGTGAGCCGCGGGCTGGGCTCGCTCCCCGAGGCGCTCCTCAAGGTCCACCGGCCGCAGACCAAGGCCGACATCGCCGACGCGAGGGACCGCCTGAAGTGGGACGAGGCGTTCGTCCTCCAGGTCGCGCTGGCCCGCCGCCGCTTCGCGGACGGCCAACTCCCGGCCGCGGCGCGCAAACCCTCCGCCGACGGTCTGCTCGCCGCCTTCGACGCCAGGCTGCCGTTCACGCTCACCGACGGGCAGCGAAAGGTCTCCGCGGAGATCTTCGACGACCTCGCGACCGACCACCCGATGCACCGGCTGCTCCAGGGTGAAGTCGGCTCGGGCAAGACGATGGTGGCGCTGCGCGCGATGCTCGGCGTCGTGGACGCGGGAGGCCAGGCGGCGATGCTCGCGCCGACCGAGGTGCTCGCCCAGCAGCATCACCGCTCGATCACCGAGATGATGGGCGACCTCGCCGAGGGCGGCACGCTCGGCGGCGCCGAGCACTCCACCAAAGTGGTGCTGCTGACCGGCTCGATGGGCGTGCCCGCCCGCCGCAAGGCGCTGCTCGACCTGGTCAGCGGCGACGCCGGGATCGTGATCGGCACTCACGCGCTGATCGAGGACAAGGTCCGCTTCCACGACCTGGGCCTGGTCGTCGTCGACGAACAGCACCGCTTCGGCGTCGAGCAGCGCGACGCCCTGCGCGCCAAGGCCGAGCGCCTCCCGCACCTGCTGGTGATGACCGCGACGCCCATCCCGCGCACCGTCGCCATGACGGTCTTCGGCGACCTGGAGATCTCGGTCCTCGACGAGTTGCCGGCCGGGCGCTCGCCCATCTCCAGCCATGTGGTGCCCGCCAAGGACAAGCCGCACTTCCTGGCGCGCGCCTGGGAGCGGGTCCGCGAGGAGGCGCAGGCCGGGCACCAGACGTACGTGGTCTGCCCGCGCATCGGCGACGAACCGGCGGAGCGTACGAACAAGTCGGCGGGGGCCGAGGATGAGGCCGAGCGCCGGCCGCCGCTCGCGGTCCTGGACATCGCCGAGCAACTGGCCGAGGGCGAGTTGAGCGGACTGCGGCTGGAAGTGCTGCACGGCAGGATGGCGCCGGACGCCAAGGACGACGTGATGCGCCGCTACACAGCCGGCGAGGTGGACGTGCTGGTCGCCACCACGGTCATCGAGGTGGGCGTGAACGTCCCCAACGCCACCGTCATGGTGATCATGGACGCGGACCGGTTCGGCGTCTCGCAGCTGCACCAGCTCCGCGGCCGGGTCGGCCGCGGCTCCGCCCCCGCGCTCTGTCTGCTGGTCAGCGAGATGCACGAGGCGAGCCCCGCGCGGGCCCGGCTCGCCGCGGTCGCCGGCACCCTCGACGGCTTCGCACTCTCCCGGATCGACCTCGAACAGCGGCGCGAGGGCGATGTGCTGGGCCAGGCCCAGTCCGGCGTCCGCTCCTCGCTGCGGATGCTCACCGTCATCGACGACGAGGAAGTCATCGCGGCGGCCCGCGAGGAGGCCGCCGCGATCGTCGCGGCCGACCCCGCGCTGACCGGATTCCCGGAACTGCGCGCCGCGTTGGACGCCCTGCTGGACGAGGAGCGCGAGCAGTACCTCGACAAGGGCTGAGACCGGCGTCGAGCGAGGCCGGAGCGCGAGTCGGAACCAGGTCGGAACCAGGTCGGACCGGTCCGGAACCGCGCTGGAGCCCGCGCTGGAGCCCGAGCCGGAACCCGAGCCGAAAGCGGCTGAATCCCGTGCTGGGACAGGGCTCTGAGGGGGGCCGATTGTCAGACCCCCCTGAGAGAATGGACATAGTCCGAGCCGATCCGCACCGGGATCGGCTGGTATGGATCATTGGGGGCTGTCTTCATGGCATTCCGGCATCTCAACGAACTGCCGCTCGGCGACAAGGTCTTCCGGATCGAGCTCGCCAGCGACGACGACTCCACCGTGACCCTCACCCTCACCGGCTGGCACGAGGACTCCCCGGAGACTCTGCTCGCCTCAGGCGCCCTGACGCTGCCGCTCACCGAAGTGCCGCCGCTGCGCATCGCGCTCAACCGCGCCCTGCGCGCCCTCGCGCTCGTCGCCGACGTGGCCGAGCCGATCCCCGACCGGGACGTGCTCCGCGAACTCTTCCCCGGCCACGGCGCCCCCTGGGTCCCCCAGCACGAGGAGGACCTCGCCAACCGCTTCCACCAGGGCGAGACGATCGCCCGGATATCCGCCCGCTTCGGCCGCACCCCCGACTCGGTGCGCTCCAAGCTCCGTGAACTCGGTCACGACCCGCGCCGGCCCGAATACTGCCCGCCCGACGGCTGCCTGTCCTGGTCCCGCTACGTCTCACCCGCGCTGGTCGGCGCGGTCGAGGGGGCCGTCGAGCGCTGATCGGCCGCCGCGGCCCGCCCGGCGGGCCGCGGCGGGCGGGCGGCTGCGCCGACCTGCGGGGCAGGCCATATCGTGGGGGAGAGGCGGCCTGGCGGGGCCGCCGCTCCCTCCCACGGCAAAGGACCCCACCCATGACCCGCGTGATCGCCGGAGAAGCCGGTGGACGCCGCCTGGCCGTACCGCCGGGCGACGGCACCCGACCGACCTCCGACCGGGCGCGCGAGGGCCTCTTCTCCACCTGGGAGTCGCTGCTCGGCTCGCTGCGGGGCATCCGGGTGCTCGATCTGTACGCCGGCTCCGGCGCGATCGGCCTGGAGGCGCTCTCCCGTGGCGCCGAGCGGGTGCTGCTCGTCGAGTCCGACAGCGCGGCCGTGCGCACCCTCAAGGACAACGTCCGCGCCGTCGGCCTGCCGGGCGCCTCGGTCCGTGCGGCCAAGGCGGAGCAGGTCGCCGCCGGGCGCGCGCCGAGCGAGGCGACCGGTCCGTACGACGTCGTCTTCCTCGACCCGCCCTACGCCGTCACCGATGACGCGACGCGGGAGATCCTGCTCACACTCCGCGCCCAAGGGTGGCTCACGGACGATGCGCTGGTCACCGTGGAGCGCAGCACCAGGGGCGGTGAGTACCCGTGGCCGGAGGGGTTCGAGGGACTGCGGGCCCGCCGCTACGGCGAAGCCACGCTTTGGTACGGTCGCGCCGCTCCGGCGCTCACCGACGAGACGTCCGGCAGCGAGTCATGACCGGACCGGAGAGCGAGGAACCACTGTTGCGCCGCGCCGTCTGTCCGGGGTCGTTCGACCCCGTCACCAATGGACATCTCGACATCATCGCCCGCGCCTCCAAGCTGTACGACGTCGTGCACGTCGCCGTGATGATCAACAACTCCAAGCAGGGTCTGTTCACCGTCGAGGAGCGCATCGACTTCCTCCGGCAGGTCACCGCCGAGTACGGCAACGTCGAGGTCGAGTCCTTCCACGGCCTCCTCGTCGACTTCTGCAAGCAGCGCGACATCCCCGCCATCGTCAAGGGCCTGCGCGCCGTCAGCGACTTCGACTACGAGCTCCAGATGGCCCAGATGAACAACGGGCTGTCCGGGGTGGAGACGCTCTTCGTCCCCACCAACCCCGTCTACAGCTTCCTGTCCTCCAGCCTGGTCAAGGAGGTCGCCACCTGGGGCGGAGACGTCTCCCACCTGGTGCCCGAGCTGGTCCTCGGCTCCCTCACCGAACGGCTCGCCCAGCAATAGCCGCGAGGTGCGGCTGACGGCCCGTCATTCAGTGCCGGAGCGGGGCACGATGGCCGTACAGTCGTCCCGTTCGTTCCCATCCCTCAAGAGAGTGGCGAGCACCCAAGGTGGACGTGCAGAAGAAGCTCGATGAGATCGTCGAGAGCATCGGCAGCGCCCGGTCCATGCCCATGTCGGCCTCCTGCGTGGTCAATCGCGCGCAGTTGCTCGCCATGCTCGACGAGGTGCGCGCCGCCCTCCCCGGATCGCTCGCCCAGGCGCAGGAGCTGCTCGGCGGCCGGGAGCAGATGGTCGAGGAGGCCCGCAGGCAGGCCGAGCAGATCATCGAGACGGCGCACACCCAGCGCGGCTCGCTGATCTCCGACACCGAGGTCGCCCGGCAGTCCCAGGACGAAGCCGACCGAATCCTGTCGGAGGCCCGGCAGGAGGCCGAGGAGATCCGGGCCGACGCCGACGACTACGTCGACAGCAAGCTCGCCAACTTCGAGGTCGTCCTCACCAAGACCATCGGTTCCGTCGACCGCGGCCGCGAGAAGCTGCTCGGCCGCGATCCCGGAGCCCCGGCCTACGGCGCGGAGCAGCCGGAGCACGCCGAGGAAGAGGCCCCCGAGCGCAGCGCGGACCCCGAGACGCTGCGCCGGCTCGCGGACGAATACGTGGACGCCAAGATCGGCGCCTTCGAGGCCGTTCTCACCAAAACGCTGGACGCGGTGGGCCGTGGCCGCCAGAAGCTGCTCGGCCGGCAGCCCGACGACGGCCTCGGCGCGCACATGGCGGCCCAGGACGGCATGTCGCACGCGCAGGGCGCCAGCGACGACGACTTCATGGCGGGCCTCGCGGCTCCGCAGCCGGACCGGCCGTCCCAGCTCCCGCAGCAGCCGCAGGCGGCCCCGATGCCCGAGCAGCAGCCGCTCCCGCAGTATCAGGAGATGCCGCAGCAGCCCCCGATGGACCCCGCGACCGCGGATCCGTACTACGCCGCCGCCGGCTACCAGCAGCAGGACGCCTACGGCTACCAGCAGTACGGGCAGCCGCAGGACCCGTACGCGGCCCAGCAGGGCTACCAGCAGCAACAGCCCCAGCAGCCTCAGCAGCAGCCCCAGCAGGACGCCTACGGCTGGCCGCAGCAGCAGCACCAGGGATACGACGAGCACGGCCAGCCCCAGCCCCAGCAGCAGCCTCAGCAGTACCAGCTGACTCAGGGGCAGCAGCCGCAGCAGGGTCAGCAGCCGCAGCATCAGCAGCCGCACCCCGGCGGCGCTCTCGACGAGACCAGCCTCTTCGACACGAGCATGATTGACCTGGAGCAGCTGCGGCAGTATGAACAGGGCCGCTGACCTGCGCCGGGCGGCTCTTCCGCCGCCGATTGGGTGTACAGCGGAGCGTCCAGTATCCTGGCTGTTCGGTCGCGTGTAAGTCCGCGATCTCGGCTGCCCACTTCGCTTCAGCGTCGAGCGGCCGGTACCGAACGTAGAAAGCAGGAAGCCCTGAAAGCCCGACTGGACCAGCATGCCCCGCTCGTGTTCGAGACACGTGAGCTGGGTCGTCGTCCTGGCGCGCTCAAGCGGCTCTCCCGCTCGGTAGCGGCGCCCAAGGATCTCGGTATCGAAGTCATCGGGGTGCCCGAGGGCGCGCCCGTGGAGATCGAGCTCCGCCTCGAGTCGGTCATGGAAGGTGTGCTCGTAACGGGCACCACCCGTGCACCACTCGCCGGCGAGTGCGTAAGGTGTCTGGAGCCGCTTCAGCGAGAGCTCGTAGCGGAATTCCAGGAGATGTTCTCCTACCCCGAAGGCGATCGCCGCGGCCATCAGGCCGAGCCCGGTGACGACGAGGAGGAAGAGACGTTCCTCCTAGAGGACGACTTGTTCGACCTCGAACCCGTACTGCGTGATGCGGTAGTGCTCGCACTGCCGCTGCAGCCGGTGTGCCAGGAAGACTGTCCGGGCTTGTGCTCCACCTGTGGAGTACGGCTCGCGGACGACCCGGACCACCACCATGACGCCGTCGACATTCGTTGGGCGGCACTGCAGGGACTCGCCGGGACCGTTCAGGACGGCGAGAAGGACAACGTGCACGGCGCCGAGTCGGGCGTCGACGAGAAGCAGGAGAAGTAGCCGTGGCTGTTCCGAAGCGGAAGATGTCGCGCAGCAACACGCGCCACCGCCGGTCGCAGTGGAAGGCTGCGGTCCCCAACCTGGTGTCGTGTGAGAGCTGCCAGGCACCGAAGCTCCAGCACATCGCGTGCCCGAGTTGCGGCACCTACAACCGTCGTCAGGTTCTCGACGTCTGATCGGCGGGTGACAGGCTCAATGTCAGACGCCACTACGCCCTCCCGTAAGCGCGGGGGTGAATCGGCGCAGGCGGAGAAGGCCTCGTCCCACACGCTTCTGGAAGGGCGGCTCGGGTATCGACTCGAGTCCGCCCTTCTGGTGCGTGCGCTGACGCACCGCTCCTTCGCCTACGAGAACGGCGGACTGCCCACCAACGAGCGTCTCGAATTCCTCGGGGATTCGGTGCTCGGCCTGGTGGTCACCGACACGCTCTACCGCATCCACCCGGACCTCCCGGAGGGCCAGCTGGCCAAACTCCGGGCCGCGGTGGTCAATTCACGTGCGCTCGCCGGGGTCAGCCGTGATCTCGAACTCGGTTCCTTCATCCGCCTGGGCAAGGGCGAAGAGGGCACCGGCGGCCGGGACAAGGCGTCGATCCTCGCGGACACCTTGGAAGCGGTGATCGGGGCGGTCTACATGGACCAGGGCCTCGAAGCCGCCGCCGAGTTCGTGCACCGGATGTTCGACCCGCTCATCGAGCAGTCCTCGAATCTCGGTGCGGGCCTGGACTGGAAGACCAGTCTCCAGGAACTGACCGCGACCGAGGGGCTGGGTGTTCCCGAATACCTGGTCACCGAGATGGGCCCGGACCACGAGAAGACCTTCACGGCTGCAGCTCGCGTCGGTGGTGTCACGTACGGCACCGGCACCGGCCGCAGCAAGAAGGAAGCCGAACAACAGGCGGCCGAGTCCGCCTGGAGTTCGATCCAGCAACCGGCCGAGGGTGCGGCAGTCGTCGCCTTCCCCGAGCCGGACCAGGTGGAAGCGGCGGACCCCGAGCCCGCCGCGGCCCCCGGGGACGCTGGTAGCACCTCGCACTGACACCGCACCCAGGTGCGGCCGGACGTGCGCGGCGAAACGAACGGTACGGGCCCATCGGCGTCAGCCGGTGGGCCCTACCCGTAGCCGTCTCCGGCCCGCGCGGGCCGCGCGATCCCGCTATTGATCAGCCGCTCAGCCGTCCCAAGAACACTGCGACCCCCGGAGGGGAACCGTGCCGGAACTGCCCGAGGTCGAGGTCGTCCGCCGCGGACTGGACCGGTGGGTCACCGGCCGCACCGTTTCGGCCGTCAGCGTGCTGCACCCGCGCGCGATCCGCCGCCATCTCGAAGGCCCGCAGGACTTCGCGGCCCGGCTGGTCGGCCGCCGCATCGGCGCCGCCCGCCGGCGCGGCAAATACCTCTGGCTCCCGGTCGAGGACACCGGCAGCTCCGTGCTCGCCCACCTCGGCATGAGCGGTCAGCTCCTCGTCCAGCCGCAGGACGCCGCCGACGAGAAGCACCTGCGCGTCCGCATCCGCTTCGAGGACCCCGACGACGGCTGCCCCGCGGACGCCGCCGGCACCGAACTGCGCTTCGTCGACCAGCGCACCTTCGGCGGCCTCTCGCTCCACGACCACGCCCCGGACGACGCGGAGGCGCTGCCGCTGCCGATCGCGCACATCGCCCGCGACCCGCTGGACCCGGCCTTCGACGACGAGGCATTCCACGTCGCGCTGCGCCGCCGCCGTACGACCGTCAAGCGCGCGCTGCTCGACCAGTCGCTGATCAGCGGGGTGGGCAACATCTACGCCGACGAGGCGCTGTGGCGCTCCCGGCTGCACTACGAGCGCCCCACCGTGAGCATGACCCGCCCGCGCAGCGCCGAACTGCTGGAACACGTCCGCGGCGTGATGAACGCGGCGCTGGCCGTCGGCGGCACGAGCTTCGACAGCCTCTACGTCAATGTGAACGGCGAATCCGGCTACTTCGAGCGCTCCCTGGACGCGTACGGCCGCGAGGACGAGCCCTGCCGCCGCTGCGGCACCCCGATGCGCCGCCGCCCCTGGATGAACCGTTCCAGTTACTTCTGCCCGCGCTGTCAGCGGCCGCCGCGGGTGCTGTGACCGGTGCGGTACTGGCCGGTACGGGTCAGTACCGGCCAGTACTCGTCCGTACCGACCAGTAGTGACCGGCGCTGATCAGCACTGATGACCAGGACTGACTGGCGTGCGGTGTCAGAAGCCGAAATCCTGCGTCCACCAGGGACCGCCCTCGGCGAAGTGCGCGCCGACGCCCATCGTCTTGTAGTCGCAGTTGAGGATGTTCGCCCGGTGGCCCGAGCTGTTCATCCAGGACTCCATGACGCTGCGGGCGTCGGCCTGGCCGCGGGCGATGTTCTCGCCGCCGAGCTGCTTGAGACCCAGCTCGTCGGCCCGGTCCCAGGGGCTCGCGCCGTCCGGGTCGGTGTGGTCGAAGAAGCCGCGGATGGCCATGTCCTCGCTGAACGCCTGTGCCAGGTCGGCGAGTTGACGATCAGCCGTCACCGGTCGGCAGCCGGCTTTCGCGCGCTCCTGGTTGACGAGTGACAGCACCTGGGCCTCGGCGGACGACTCCTTGGCCGGAGGTCGCGGCGTTTGTGGCTTCTGTGGCGTCTGGGGCTTCTTGGCCGCCCGGTGCTTTCCGCCGGGCGCGGCCGGGGGCTTGGCAGGCCGGCCGGTGTCCCGGGCGTCGGGGACCCGGTCGCCGCCGCGCGCCGCGCCTGAAGGCCCTTGCGGAGAAGGCGTGCTGGAGGGTCCGAGCGGGCTTCGGGTGGCGGCCCCGGACGGCGCCGGGCTCCGCTGTTCGCCGCGGCTCGGGGGGTTCGGGGCGCGGTCGGCGGGGGTGATCGCCGGCGAGCCCGCAGGCCGCGGGTCGCTCGGCAGGCCGTCGGCCCGCACCCGCTCACCCGATCCATTGCTCCCGCCGAAGTCATAGCCGTTGCCCGGCAGCAGGCCGGAGGCGACGGCCACCGCGCCCATCGCCATCGCGGCGGACACGCCCAGCAGTCCTGTCCTGACGGGGGCCCGGCGGCGTACGGCGGCGCGGTGGACCGTGCCCCGGTGCCGGCCGGCGGCTGCGGCCTCCGGCGGAACTGCCGTGGTTTCGGGGGCAGAGCGTCGATGGCGGCCCATCTACGGACTTCCTTAGTTGCTCGGCGTCACATGTGTCACTCGTATGGGTGGTATCGCTGCCGGGCGACTGTACGGCATCACGCAAGGGGCCGAAGTGCTCACTGTTCAATTGGCCGGATAGCGTGCCCACATGAACGAAACTGTTCGGCTCACCGCCTGGGTCCGCGGCCGGGTGCAAGGCGTCGGGTTCCGCTGGTTCACCCGCGCCACGGCGCTGCGGCTGGGCGGCCTCGTCGGCTTCGCCTCGAACCTCGGCGACGGCCGGGTGCAAGTCGTGGCGGAAGGGCCGCGCGCGCAGTGCGAGCAGCTGCTCGACTGGTTGCGGACCGGAGACACGCCCGGCAAGGTCGACGGCGTCAGCGAGATCTGGGATGTTCCGCGCGGGGGCTATGAGGGCTTCGGGATCCGCTGACCGGAACACCTGATCCGGAAGTCGGAAAACCACCCCGGGTTGCCCCGGGCATGTGCTGTGGTCAGGGCCTGCCCGATGCTTGCCAAGAAGGCCGAGCCGTGCAAGGCTGCCGCAATAAGGATGATCTCCAAGCCCCCGCGGGCCCCCCTGGAGAGAAGACGCCGCGCTTCGCAGCCGCGTTCTCTCGGGCCGCCCGAGGATACGGGGTGTGATCGTGTTGACCGTCAAACTTTTTGGTGAGACTCTGGAAGCCCCGCGCACCTTAGCTGTTTGTCCTTGGGAACAACAGTAATGACAGACATCGCGGGTGCCATTCCCTCACGACCCATACCGCTTCGGTCGGTCACTCAGTGTGGAGGACCATCCATCATGGCAAAGGCGCTTCTCGGTTACGTCGGCGGCTCCGACCCCCGAGTACTCTCCGAGATGCGACGGCTTCAGCAGCGCGTCCACGACCTCGAATCCGAGCTCATTCGGATCCAGGCCGAGAACGACATGCTGGCCGCCGCGCATCACGGTGACTCGTTGCTCGACAGCATCGACGTTCCCCAGGCGGAGCCCGCGCTCACCTGACCTCAGCCCCAGAGGTCGGTCGATCGCAACGACAACCGCTTTGAGAATCTTCAAGGGACGCTTCGGCGTCCCTTCGTCGTTTCCGGTTCAGTTCTTCTGCCTCTTCTGTACCGCATCTTCCTTACCGTCTGATGTGCCCTGCACCTTCCTTCGCGAAACCGAAAAGCGTGCGGCGGCGCGTACAGATCCCAAACCGTGTCCGGCCCGCGAAGGGCGCCGGGATGGGCACGAGGGGTCAAGCGTACGGACCGGTCCTGGAGCGTCAATGGAGCGGCGGCGCGCCGGTGTCCGTGCGGAAGCACGGCGCCGTTCGGCAGCCGGCCGGTAAAGTCGGACGGCGTGCATCTCAAGAGCCTGACCCTGCGCGGGTTCAAATCCTTCGCGTCCGCCACGACGCTCCGCTTTGAACCCGGTATCACCTGCGTCGTCGGTCCCAACGGTTCCGGAAAATCCAATGTCGTGGACGCCCTGTCCTGGGTGATGGGCGAACAGGGTGCGAAGTCGCTGCGCGGCGGAAAGATGGAAGACGTCATCTTCGCCGGGACCACCGGCCGCCCTCCGCTGGGCCGCGCCGAGGTCTCCCTCACCGTCGACAATTCCGACGGTGCGCTGCCCATCGACTACGCCGAAGTCACCATTACGCGGATCATGTTCCGCAACGGGGGCAGCGAATACCAGCTCAACGGGGATACCTGCCGGCTCCTCGACATCCAGGAGCTGCTTTCCGATTCGGGTATCGGCCGCGAGATGCACGTCATCGTCGGGCAGGGCCAACTCGACTCCGTACTGCACGCCGACCCGATGGGCCGCCGCGCGTTCATCGAAGAAGCCGCCGGCGTCCTCAAGCACCGTAAGCGCAAGGAAAAGGCGCTGCGCAAGCTGGACGCGATGCGGGCGAATCTCGCGCGGGTGCAGGACCTCACCGACGAACTCCGCCGTCAGCTCAAGCCGCTCGGCCGGCAGGCGGCGGTGGCCCGCCGCGCCGACGTCATCCAGGCCGACCTGCGCGACGCCAGGCTGAGGCTGCTCGCCGACGACCTGGTGACCTCGCGCACGGCGCTGCGCACCGAGGCGGCCGACGAGGCCGCCCTCAAGGAGCGCAAGGAATCGGCCGAGGCCGAACTCCGCGCCGCCCAGCGGCGGGAGGCGGCGCTGGAGGAGCAGGTGCGCACGCTCGCGCCGCGCCTCCAGCGCGCCCAGCAGACCTGGTACGAGCTCTCCCAGCTCGCGGAGCGGGTGCGCGGCACCGTCGGCCTCGCCGACGCCCGCGTCACGCACGCCACCACCGCGCCGCCCGAGGAACGGCGGGGCCGCGACCCCGAGGAAATGGAGCGCGAGGCCGCCCGGGTGCGGGAGCAGGAGGCCGAGCTGGCAGCGGCGCTCGAAGCCGCGCAGCGGGCGCTGGACGACACCGTCGAGCACCGGGCCGAGCTGGAGCGGCTGCTGGCCCAGGAGGAGCGGCGGCTCAGGGACGCCGCCCGCGCGCTCGCCGACCGGCGCGAGGGGCTCGCCCGGCTGCACGGCCAGGTCAACGCCGCGCACGGCCGCGCCGGTTCGGCGAAGGCGGAGATCGACCGGCTGGCCGCCGCCCGCGACGCGGCTCTGCGGCGCGCGGACAGCGCGCGGCAGGAGTACGAGCAGCTCAAGGCCGAGGTCGAGGGGCTCGACGCGGGCGACACGGAGCTGGCCGAGGAGCACGAGCGGGCCAAGCGCGGGCTCGCCGAGGCCGAGAGCGCGCTGAGCGCTGCCCGCGAGGAGGTGACCGGTCTCGAACGCGACCGCGCCGCGACCGCGGCCCGGCACGACGCCCTCGCCCTGGGGCTGCGCCGGAAGGACGGCACCGGCGCGCTGCTGGCCGCCGCCGACCGGCTGACCGGGCTGCTGGGCCCGGCCGCCGAACTGCTGACGGTGGCACCCGGCTTCGAGGTCCCGGTCGCCGCCGCACTCGGCGCGGCGGCCGACGCGGTCGCGGTCGCCGACCCCGCGACGGCGGCGAACGCCCTGCGGCTGCTGCGCAAACAGGACGCTGGACGGGCGGCGCTGCTGCTCGCCGCCGCGCCGGGGAGCGCCGGCCCGCCGGCCGGGGCCGCCGAGGACGCGCCGGAGGGCTCCGCCGACGGTCCCTCGTACGCGGC